>CAYMFF010000022.1:0-37629 GCA_964389575.1 uncultured Chitinophagaceae bacterium | reverse complement strand
TGCCAATACAAGTGGCTACTATTTTACAGAGGTCTAATGCTCAGCTACTTATACCGTATAAGAAAATTATTATATAAATAAAATGTCTATATAACTTCATTTTCGTCTGGGTTGGTGTCATTTCCAACGCATATACAAAGATTGTTGGTTATAAGAGTCTACCTCGATTTGTTGAAATGAACTCTTTGAAATTCATAATCTAAAACGCCCCCAATTGAATCAAACCAACCTGTACCAAGCCAATAATAAAACCTAGCACAGCACCTAATACTTCAATAAAACGAAATTCTTTTTTCATAATATCGTAGAGGATGCTTTCAAGCTTGTCGCTACTAAAGTTGGATACTTTTTCTACTACCAATTTTTCTACGTCAAGGTCTTGCTGAATGTTCTGATTTACTTTCTGCAAAATTTCAGGAATACTTTCTTTAAATTCTGTAAGTAAAGTTGTTTTTAGTTTTGCTTTTGTTTCCTTGCCAATAAGCATGGCCGCCATTGGCATTTCTTCTTTTAAGCGAACGTCTAAAAAGTTATCTACTTTGCTAGAAACCGTTTTCATCATTAGTGCTTGGTTGCTTTCTGAGCCAATTTTTTGTTGGATATCATCAAGTGATAGCAATTCATTGGCCACTAAGGCACCTAGTTTTTCTGCAAATGCCTTTTGTCTTTTTGGGAAAATCCCCTGAACTTTTAAACCTAGGATATTTTTTACCTCCTTAGGATTAAATAGCATTTTAATCGCAAGGAAATTAGTTATCCATCCGATAAAGGCTGATAAAAATGGTAAGGCATAAATCATGAAGTGCGAAAATAGTATTTACTAACAAGTAGAAGACTGTATGGGGTAATAATTTAGTTCATCCCAATCCGAACATTATTCAATTTAGAGTCACTCATATCTGACACATTAAAATCTACTTTGCCTCTAATGCCATTCATTTGACCGTGATCGCTAAATTGCCAAAAATAATATTCTCTATCAATTTTAGGTTTACCGTAGGTTTTGTAATGCGCAATCCATAGTGGTAAATTATCAAAATCATCATTCAAGTTTTTACTATAGAAATGAGCATAGGTATATAAAATTGGCGTTATTCCATAATGTTGCTTTAGTACCTTGGAGCATTCTAAATATTCTCGTCTTGCTTTTTCTTTTGATACACCATAAAGCTCTTCAAAATCTATTACTGGTGCAAAATCTCCTTTGGATAATTTGACTCGATTAATAAAGTAGCCGGCTTGTCCGCGTCCGCTTCTTCTTGGGTCAAAATAGAGATAGGCACCTCTATTTATATTGTATTTTTTTGCTTCTTCCCAGTTCCTTCTAAATTGTTTGTCAGTCAAATAATTACCCTGAGTGGCTTTCATAAATACAAAATTTACTTTTTTGCCTAAGTCGCGCATTTCGCTTACTTGTTTCCAATTAATTTTATCCTGATGGTGCGATACATCAATTCCAATTTTTTTGTAACCGGGCGGGATTTTAATTCCAAAATTAGGGTAGGTGTAAAATGGAATATTGTAGTAATTAGAAATGAGTTTAATCGCTATCATCAGCACAATTAGTACCAATGCGCCGCTCAATATCCTTTTATTGTAACGTTTTTTCAAATGTGATGCCAAGATATTTTCAGATTGATGGTTAGTAACAATATTTCATATAATTTTACGTTAAATGAAAATGAGATTGCATCCGAATATCGTTTTGCTGATTGCGTTGTTATCAACTTATTCTTCGATTCATGCTCAAGTGCGCGGTGGCGATAGAGCCTTTGAATTTTTACGTTTGGCACAAAGTCCGCACATCACAGCCTTGGGTGGATTGTCTGTGGCGCATAGTGCTTCGGATGTAATGATGAGCACAGCGAATCCGGCCATGTTACGACCAGAATTCCATACAGATTTAGGAGTTAACTATAATCTTTTTTATGCTGGCACGCGCGGTTTAAATATGTATTATGCTCATCATAGCAAGAAGCTAAAAACCACATTTGGTTTTGGTGTGCAGTATATGAATTACGGTGATATAAATCTAACCAATGACATTGGGCAATTGCTAGGGACCGGAAGAGCCGCGGATTATGCAATTACCTTGTCAGCTTCTAAATCGTATTTAAAGCATTGGCGTTATGGTGCACATGTAAAATACGCTCAATCTAAACTTATTGATAAAAGTGCAGCAGCTTTAGTGGTAGATGCGGGAATTACTTACTCTGATACAGCCAGGCAATGGTATTTTGGCCTAGCGGCAAAAAATGTTGGCTATCAATTTGATCGGTATAATGATAATATTCCTTCTCAGCCTTTACCGCTGGATATTCAATTGGGTGTGATGAAGCGATTTAAAAAAGCTCCTTTTTCAATCTCGGTGCTAGCGCATCATTTAAACCAATGGAATCTTTATTATGATAATCCAGCTGACCGACAAAATAATATTTTAATCGTGGATTCAACACAGCAGATTGAACCTAACAATTTTGGCAGAAAGCTATTAAATCATTTTGTATTTGCATTAGATCTCAATTTGGGTAAGCGATTGGAGATTAGTGGTGGATATAATTTTATGCGTAGAACCGAATTAGGATTGACTGAACTAAAAGGCCTAGCTGGCTTTTCGTATGGTGCCGGTATCTACTTGAATAAAGTAACGGTGCATTTTGCACGTTCTCATTATCATTTGGCAGGTGCTTATAATCAAGTAGGGTTTAACTTTCAGCTGAATCGTTTCTTTGGATTAGGGAATTTAGGAAAGAAAATTAATTGGAGTACCAAGTATGCTAATGCGTATTAATTGACAGCTGCCTTTTATACATCTGAACGGTGTTTTCTAAACCAAGATAAATCGCATCACATATTAGGGCATGACCAATTGAAACCTCGAGTAGGTTTGGGATTTTTTCGTTGAAATATTTTAGATTCTCTAAATCTAAATCATGACCTGCATTTATACCCAAACCATATTCTGTTGCTTTTTCTGCAGTAGCTACAAAATTTTTGATCGCTTCTTCTTTATTCTTATGATAATTGCTAGCATAAGATTCTGTGTAAAGTTCAATTCTATCGGTGCCCGTTTCTTTAGTGGAAGCAATTAAATCAGGATTTGGATTTAGGAATATAGATGTACGAATACCTTCTTTTTTAAACATAGCGATAGTCTCCTTTAAATAATCCAATTCTTTCACAGTATCCCAACCCGTATTAGAAGTTAATACATTCTCGCCGTCCGGCACCAAAGTAACCTGCGTTGGTTTTGTTTCTAACACTAAATCTATAAATGGCCGATGCTTCGGATTTCCTTCTATATTGTACTCTGTATGAACTAATGACTTCAGAGCTCGAGTATCGGCATAACGGATATGTCGCTCATCCGGTCTAGGATGCACTGTAATACCATCGGCACCAAAATTTTGAATATCGATTGCCGTTTTTAATAAATCAGGATTATTGCCACCGCGAGCATTTCGTAGGGTAGCCCATTTATTGATATTGACTGATAATTTTGTCAAATACTATTCTTCTATTTCAACAGGAATTGTTTCTTCTTGCTCTTCAGCTTCTTCCATCATTTTCTCAATATCTTCATCTGAGAATTTCTTGTCCAGCTCTACGTCAACGGTGCGCTGTACATTGTTCACGTACCAACTTTCTTCTACTTTTCTTAATTCTAATTGGTCTACAATATCGGGCAATTGGCTGTTCGAAAATTTAACTACAGCCATTCCTTCTTTTTCTTTTATTTCCGTGTTCTTAATTTCTACAGTAGCTTGTTCGGCTTCAGCAATTACATCTTGTGCCAATAATGCTTTTTCTGATTGATATTGATCTAACAGTCCTTTAAATTCTTCAGAAGCATATTTCTTGGCTTCGGAGTAATCCATATTGATATAGCTTTTCAAGAAATTCTCCGCAACGATATTCGGGTCGCTCAGATTGTTTTCCGCGCCACAACCGATTAAAAACAATGAAATGAAAAAGATGCCCAGTAGTTTATTCATGAAGCAAAAATAAAGCCTAAGGCTAAGAAAATCTTTTACTTCAGCTTCTTTGTAAAATATTAATTTTTATAATTAGCGCCTGTTTGTGGGCCTTGAGGTGCTTTTTCTATCGTTACCTCTTTCAGCGCGTTCAGTTTCCTCACGTTCCGTGTCTTTATCATATGCTTTGATAATTTGGCGCACCAAGCGGTGACGTACCACATCGCTTCCATCTAGTTCGATAAAGGACATGCCTGGAATATTTTTTAAAATACGAAATGCTTTACGCAGACCGGACTGTTGATTACGCGGTAAATCAATCTGAGACATATCACCTGTAATGATAGCTTTAGCCGAAGGCCCAATTCGCGTTAAGAACATTTTTAGTTGCAAATCAGTTGCATTTTGTGCCTCATCTAGAATAATATAGGCATGATCTAATGTTCTACCGCGCATATAAGCAAGCGGAGCAATTTCAATAATACGATTCGTCATGTAATAATTTAGTTTATCAGATGGAATCATATCATCCAAAGCATCATAAAGCGGACGCAAGTAAGGGTCAATTTTATCTTTTAAATCACCCGGCAGAAAACCTAAACTTTCTCCAGCTTCTACGGCTGGGCGGGTAAGAATAATTTTTCGTACAATTTTATTTTTTAGCGCTCGAACGGCTAATGCTACGGCGGTATATGTTTTTCCCGTACCTGCCGGGCCAATCGCAAAAAGAACATCATTGTCTTCTGCAGAATTTACTAGAATGCGCTGATTGGGAGTCTTTGCTTTAATAACTCTGCCATTCGGGCCAAAAAGAATAATATTGTTTTCTATATTATCTCGTATGCTATCGTCTATTATACCATCGTCATCGCCCAAGATTTGAGAAAAATAATTCTCCGAAAGATGACCATTACGTTCTAGATATTTTACGATGAGTTCTATTTTTTCTTTGGCGTCATCCACATTCTCTTTATTACCCGAAAGTTTAATCTGTGTGCCTCGCGACAAGATTTTTAATAAAGGAAATTTCTTTTTGAGAATGTTGAATTTATTATTGTTGACTCCGTAAAATTCAATAGGATTTATGGAATCAAGTTGTATTATGTAGTCAGTCAATTTATTAGCTTTTTATATAGCAATGATACGAAAGACTGTCATAGCAAGTGCTAAAGCTTGTCAAGGCTGTGCAAATATTAATTTTGGAAATCGTAATTACCTACTTAAATTTGGGAAGACTAATCTAATAATTTCTATGGAAATTCAAATAGGGCAGGAAGCACCCGATTTCAAGCTTCACAATACAGAAAAAAACCTAGTTTCATTACACGATTACAATGGCAAGAATGTGCTTTTACTTTTTTTTCCATTGGCGTTTACAGGTGTTTGTACCAACGAGCTTTGCTCGGTTCGTGATAGTCTTGCGCAATACAATGATGTAGGCGCTGAAGTAATCGGAATATCTGTAGATTCTTTGTTTGTATTAGAAAAATTTAAAAACGAAAACAATCTAAACTTCACTCTTTTGTCAGATTTTAATAAAGAGGTTTCAAAATTATATGGTTGCTTGTATGACACCTTTGTGTTTGATATGTTGGGAGTTTCCAAACGTTCGGCTTTTGTAATAGACAAAGAAGGAAAGGTGCAATACAGTGAAATATTGGAAAGCGCAGGGGATTTGCCAGACTTTGACGCGATTCAAGCCGTATTGCAAAAAAATAAATGATGAAAAAACTACTACTACTTTCTTGTCTTATTGCATTTTTTTTGAATTCGAAGGCTCAATTTGTGGAAGGTTTTGAGAATTGGAATCCCTACACCATTCTATTTACCTCCCAGATGAATGAACCTGTTGGCTGGTCTGGGAGCGATTCGTTTATAGTCGGTTATGGAAGAATATTAAATATTACTGGTAGTTTTCAAGCTCAAGTTTTTGAAGAATCTCCTGGAAATTCGGGTAATAAAGCGATGCGAATAGCTTCTAAATTTCAGGATTCTATTCCTACTGGAACTTTTACACTTCCGGCCAAAGATTATCCCGGCATTTGCACGAATTCGCAAATTGCCCTAGACTTTGTAAATGGCGGTTTGATACAATCAGGTGGCACATCGATTTTTGCACAACCGATTAGCACATCCATGTTTGTAAAAAACACGGTCGTAGGTGGTGATAGTACTTTTATAAATGCAGTTTTAATAGATGATTCTGATGGCGCTGATAGTATAATTGCCATTGCTGATACAGCCTTATCTAGTAATATAACATCCTTTACCAAGATTACTTTGCCGTTTACTTATATTATAAATAATATTACGCCAACCCTTGTCCGCTATACTATATCCTCTGGTAATTCGCTGGCATTTTTAGATGTGTCGAATACATTTTCTGTAAACTCAGGTACCGAGATTATTGTTGATGACATTAATTTGGATTTTCCTTCTAGTGTAAAGCAGTATATAAATGCCAAAAAGTTGGCTACCGTTTATCCAACTGTTTTACAGGATAAATTGTGCGTTGATTTGTTGGACAAAAGTGATGAGGTTCGCATTGATATTTATGCAGTTAATGGACAATTAATCTCATCTAGAGTACTTAAACAAAAAAACAATACGATTTCTACAAGCAGCTTGAAATCAGGCAATTATATTTATTCATTAATGGAAGGTAGTGTCATTTATCAAACCGGTAAATTGGTGAAGTAATTCTTTATAAAGATGAAACCTGAATTGTTTTTATCACAATTTTTTTGCTTTCTAGCCTAGTATGTATTTAATGTCAAGAAAATTTAAAAACAATAATTATTGGTACTTGGAAGAATAAAAGCAATTCGGGAATAATTATTGAATCGCTCAATCCCTAATCTCCTTGTCTATATGTTCTAAAGCACTAAACCAATCCTCTCCAAATTTTCTTATTAATGGCTCTTTCAAGAATTGATAAACCGGTACTTGTAGTTTTTCTCCTAGCTTACAAGCTGGAGCACAAAGCTTTTCGCGGGGTTGGTAATTAATAAATTCGGCGGATTCATTTTTGGTATACAAAATAGGGAAGAGGTGACAGGATATAGGTTTCTTAAATGAAATTTTACCTTCATTATGAGCCTTTTCAATTAGGCATTTTACAATTCCCTTGTCGTCATAATATCCATAAACACAAATGCCATCATTTATTATGGGAGTTACATAGGTGAAATCATCATCTCGCGTATGCGTTCCATTTTTCTCAACTTCAGCCAAAGCAGCTGGGCTCATTTCACCTTTTATTTCATGAAAAGCATTTTCTACTTCTTTTAATTCGTCCTTATTTAAAGGTGCTCCCGCATCGCCTTCAACACAACAACCACCTTTACATTGGCTCAAATCACAAACAAATTGCTTATCTAAAATATTGTCACTGACTAATATGTCGTCTACGATAATCATCGTGTCCATTTGATTGATTCTACAATGCGCTGAATATCTTCTTTCAAGAAGTCATTTACTGGCTTTAAGCTATCCGCATTAGGAGCAACGTCAAAATAGAGAGCGCCCCGCAAAAAATGCTGAACAGAATCTGTGGCATAAAACTGAAAAGCTGATGCCGAATTACCCCCAACATTATAATAAACGCCATGCACATTGTTCTTAGTATGAAAAACAGGATCATTTATATAATCTGCTTTTTTAGTATGATAATAGCTTAATTGATAAGAGTCCTCTAGGAGTTTGGATAAACTGTTCTTACCTGTGATTTGCTTGTAACTAATGAATACTTTACCGCCTAAATCTTTAAAATCAATATTAATCCACCATGGGTTTTCGGTTTTTTCATCAAAGAATAAGGTGTCTTTTTCTATGATGCCATAAACGGGATATTCAAACTGATACGGGTAGCCCCTTTTTTCGAAATTGGTATATTCTCTCACAGGAAAATCTATATCAAAATAACCTCTGGGTTTGGGCGTATATACTTCTTCTCGGCAAGCCGTAAAACTTACCATAATCAAAAGAATAAGAAAGCAATAATTTTTCATTCTACTTAATGCTGAATTACAATTTTTTGGAAACTCCCTGCCTGGGTGTTTTTATCAAAAAGACCTAATAAATAAACACCAGAAGCGAGGTCACTTACGTTAAGAGAATAATTAAAAGTTCCTTTCCAATGTTGCCCCAATGATTTTGTCAAAACGGGTTGGCCCGCCATATTGGTTAGTAGAATTTCGATATTGGCTTCGCCACCTGTTTCAAAAGAATAATTTAATTTTTCATTGGCGGGCATAGGAAATAAAGAAGAACTAATTATTTGAATAGAAGCAACGGGAGGATTTTCGTTTTCAAAATAAAAAGATTCGAAAACGCCATTGCCATGTGTTCCAATTGCTACATATCCATCAGATTGTCTCACCTTAATATCTACAACTACATTGGCTCCAATTTTATCGGGGCTCTCTTGGTTCCATTGGGTAGCTAAATCATTAAAACTTTCTGTACTAAATAGGCCAATGCTTGTACCGGCAAAATATACTCGTCCACCATCAGGTTTTTTCAATATTGCTACTGAGCGAATCGAAGGATCGCCACCTGTAGGATTATTCGAAGCTTCTAAACTACCACCAACGCGTGTCCATGTTTGACCACCATCTTCTGTATACATAAGACTTAGAACATCGTAGTTTGAATAACAGATTAATACTTTGTCCGCGTCATCTGGGTCGATAGCAATATCATTTACATTCCCGTTAGGCGAAAGTTTCACATTGCTTGCTTTTGTCCAAATTGGGTTTTCAGAATTAGCATTTTCAACTCTCCATATTTCTTGGTTGTTCGTTCCAACGTAAACAATATTAGCCGGGTTCTCCGAAACAGCTAAACAACTAATTCTGGCCGGTGTAACGGTCCCACCAGAATTATAATCTGCGGTGGTAATGCTATCTGGTAATTCAATCCAACTGTTTTTTAATCGACTGATATTATTATTTACTTCTATTTCGCTTAAGTTGTCCAAACGAAATAGTTTTTTACCAATCGGTAAATACAAGAGATCTTCATTATTTGGATCAACCTGAAAAGGGTGAATAAAACTGTAATCACTCGTTTGTTTTCCATCAGGGTCTATCCTTCTAAAACGTGATAAATTACCACGATCATCAATATTGATTTTTACAATGCGTCCTAATTGTTTACTGGTTACATAATAATCATTTTTAGAAGAAATGTGCCCAAACGCACCGTCTCCATTATAAGGCAGCACCCATTCTTGTTGCGGATTGTCAGATAAACTTACATAGTTTCCATTGTCCTGAAGACCAATCATCATTCGCTGATTTCCTTTATTCTTTTCGTCTATGTTCACCGTATAGCACTGAGTCGTTACGTAACCGTAACTTTTATTTTGCCAGCTCACCGTAGACGCTAAAAAATTATTAGTTCGGTGAACACCTCCATCAGAATTAGAAAACAATACATTTGGATTGCTTGGCAAGAAAACAGCACCATGAAGATCAGGGTGATGATTGGGATATATTTCAAAAAAGGGCAATTCAGTTCCAACGCCGTATCCACCAATCTGCGTGGTGTTATTAGCGGTATTAAAACCATCGGTGCTTCTATATAAATTTGTACCCCCAATAATTACATTAAGAGAGTTACCCGGCTGAACAGTTATGCATAAATCATAGCCACCTTGACAATTAAATTTATCAAATGGCTTATCAGTTATCAATGGTAAATTATTTGATAAGTTACTCCAATTACCACCCGTATTGTTATGTGTATATCGTTGTAGACTTACATATTCCTCTGTCCCTTGATAATTTGCAGATACTGCACCACCACAATTATTACATTCTAACTCAGACAAGAAATAAACGACATCCTCATTATTAGGGTCGATAGTAATTACAGTTCGCCTATACCCATCAAGATAGGAGGGTGTAATATCCGTAAAATTGATACCGTCATCCGATCTGTAAAATCCTTTGGTATTACTTCCTTGATAACTGATTGCCGCATAAACAACGCCTGTTTTAGAAACAGCTACGTCAGTATAATAGGAGTTATTGCCGCTTCCTAAAACAGCTTGCCATGTATTTCCGGTATCTGTGCTTTTATAAACTGCTCCGTAAACTGCCATATAAACGGCGCCGTCTATAGGCGAAGTTCGAATGCGCCAACCACCTTGATACACACTAGAAAGAGAATTTCCTGGCGTTCCGACTGCTGTGCTTGCAATTGGTTGCCAGGTGTTTCCATTATCTGTAGATAAAAAAGCGCCATCTCCTAAATAAAAAGCTCTGGAGCCACTGGCTGATGTTCCAGAAATTTCGCCGCTCAAGGCATACCAAATATTTTCATAACCAGTGCGAGTGTCCTGCGCAATGCTTACTACGCCTGGGTGCTCGTTAGGTGAAGAAACTTTCTCCCAGCTATCACCACCATCTTGACTTTGCCAAATGCCGCCACTAACAGAGCCTGCTAATATGTGTTTCTCATTCAGAACATCAAAAGCCAATGCTCTTGTTCTTCCGCCTACGTTCCATGGGCCACGCAATCTCCATTCTTGACCTCTTTTAAAAGAAGAAGTAGGCATATTATTTAAAAAGCGAATTTCCTTAAATCGAATTCCAGCTGGTATTTGATTCGTTTTTGGATTTCGCAACATTTCTAATTCCCATTGTCTTTTTTGTTCAGACTCTTCATTACGCATTTCCGCCAGGGAAGAAATTGTGGTATTTTGGGTTAGCGTAAATGCCATTCCTAAAATGGCAATTAATAGAATTAGATTTAATTGTTTCATAAACTACTTTTTACATTCTTTCTGGTGCATGAATGCCCAATAAAGATAAAGATTCTGCAATAGTTTTCTTCGTAATATTAGCAATTGCTAAGCGCAGTGATTTTTTCGCATCTGTTTCAGCGGTTAGGATTTTATGTTGGTTTAAAAAACTATTCATGCTTTTCGCCACATTAAATACATAACTACAAATTAATGAAGGATTGTATTCTAAAGCTGCTTGCTCTATTACGGAAGAGAATTTTTCTAAATCAGTTAATATCTCTCGCTCTTCTTTATTTAGGCTTGTGTCAATATTCGCCTCAAAACCTTCTGCTTTTCTAAGTATAGAGCAGAGTCTGGCATGAGTATATTGTACAAAAGGACCTGTGAATCCATGAAAATCAATACTTTCTTCTGGATTAAAAATCATTTTTTTCTTAGGGTCAACGCGCAGTAGGTAAAACTTCAAAGCACCTAATCCTATTGTTCGATAAAGTGAGACTAATTCATCTTTTGTAAAACCGTCTACTTTGCCAAGTTCTTCCGTATTGCTTTGAGCAATCGTAAGCATTTCATTAATCATATCATCGGCATCCACTACTGTTCCTTCGCGACTTTTCATTTTTCCATGAGGCAGCTCTACCATACCATACGATAAATGATGCACGCCTTGCGCGTATTCTTTCCCAAGTTTTTCCAAAATCAACTTCAGCACCTTCATATGGTAGTTCTGTTCGTCTGCTATGACGTAAACAGATTTTTGCATCTGCTCTTGATCGTATTTGAGCTCAGCTGTTCCAATATCTTGTGTGATATAAACAGATGTTCCATCAGAGCGAAGCACAAGTTTTTCATCCAAACCATCATTTTCTAGATCGATCCAAACACTGCCATCATCTTTCGTGAAAAATACTTTTTTGTCTAGTCCTTCATCTACTTGTTTTTTGCCTAGTAAGTAGGTTTCTGATTCATAATAATATCGGTCGAAAGAAATACCCAATTGGTTGTATGTAGTTTCGAAACCTTCATAAACCCAAGCATTCATTTTTTTCCAAAGGCTAACAATTTCAGTGTCGCCTGCTTCCCATTTTCGTAGCATTTCTTGCGCTTTAAGAAAAATAGGAGCTTGTCTTTCGGCATCTTTTTCTGAAATTCCACTTGCGACCAACTCGCTCATCTCTTGCTTGTAAATGTCATTGAACTTTACATAATATTTCCCTACAAAATGATCTCCTTTAGTGTCTGTACTTTCTGGAGTTTCACCATCAGCAAATAGTTGCCATGCAATCATGCTTTTACAGATATGAATACCTCGGTCGTTTATCAAATTGGCTTTACAAACCGTGTGTCCGTATGCTTCATAAATTTTTGAAACACTGTCGCCCAAAAAGTTATTTCTGAGATGCCCAAAATGCAACGGCTTGTTGGTATTTGGGGAGGAGAATTCAACCATTATTTTACCTACTGTGTTATTGGTATTACAGATAGCTTTTGAGTCATTCATCGAGCTAGCAAATCTTAATAATGCTGTGTCAGTGAGCGAGAGGTTTAAAAAACCATTTATGACATTATAGGATTGGAATAAATCCGTATGATTCTTCAATATATATTGACCAAGTTCTTCGGCGATTTCTGCTGGTTTTTTTCTGGCTATTTTGGCCAGATTAAAGGTTACTAAGGAGTATTCGCCTTCAAATTCAGGCTTGGTTTCATTTAAATGAATATCATTTGCTTCAAGTGTTTCATCCCATATGGATTGGACAGCTTGGGCACCGATTTCTTTTATCTTATTTGTAAATCTCATGGAAATGTAAAACTTGTTAACAAATGTAACATCCTCATTTTTAGCTTAGTGAAAAAAGCGTAAATTTGTGCGAATGAAAAATTGGATACTTCTTCTAGCCGTAGTCTTACTTTTTGGGGCTTGTGATGACGATTTTAAAGTGGGAGCAGATTATAAAGAAGTTACTATCATTTATGGATTATTAGATGATGGAGAACTGAGTAATCAACAGTTCATTAAAATCACAAAAGGTTTTTACAGTGAAACGGAAGATAATTTATTGTTAGCGGCAAATAAAGATTCTATTTATTATCAAAACCTAGATGTAAAAGTTGAGGAGTTCAACAATGGTAATCTTACCAATACTTTTGTTTGTACAAAAGAAGATTTGAATACGATACCAAATCCTTATGTAAAGCGCGAAGGTATTTTTGTAGATAGTCCTAATTACGCCTATCGTTTTATCGCGGATATAAATCCGGATCGACAATACAAACTAACTGTAACCAATCCAGCAAGTGGGAGTGTGATTACTAGCGAAACCAGTGTAATTACGACAGACCCAAATACCTTTACTGTGATTAAGCCTTTTACTGCTAATGATAAATTGCAGTTTGCTAATTCCAACTTATCCTATATTTTTAGTTGGAAAGCACCAGTAGGTTCTGAATTGTTTGATATAAAGTTAGAATTTTTTTATGACGACATTAATTTAGTAAATAATGACACCACTAAGAAATCGGTTGATTTACAATTGGGTTCTTTTATTCCTAGAAACTCTAGCTCGATGAGCTATGAAATGCAAAATGTTGTTTTTTATTCTTTACTAACAGCTAATGTAGGAGCCGCTCCTGCAAACGTGGTACGACGAGTTGACACCAGTAAGCTTTATTTCGTAGCAGGAGATTCTGTTATTCAACGATATGTTGATGTAAACAATGCCCAAGGTGGTCTAACAAGTGATCAGATTAAACCGTTTTATACTAACTTAACTCGTGATGGTCAATTAGGTAAAGATGTATTGGGAATTTTTGGCACAAGAGCCACACGATTTGTTGGTGACATTGTTTTTGATGACGCTACATATGATTCTATAATTAATGGTAGTAAAACGACTAATCTGAATTTTGTAGGAAGATCGTTGGATTAAAGATTATCTCGAAAATCTCTTCTTCGGTTTAGTTTTAAATCTTGAAGCACCGAAGCTTTTACATTTAAAGAGAAGTTATAACTTTTTCTAAATCCGAAAGGAATCACGTTTATCCGCATTTCCCAACAATGTAAATCTCGAAAAATATCAATGGAAGTGAAGGATAAGTTTTTATTAATAAAGTCATAGCCGCTTTGTACGCCTATTTTCCATTTAGGGGTCAAGTTGATATCACCAGAGAAATTCAAATCCTGACCGAAGGATAAGGAGTCTTTAAAAGCATCGGTTAAATCATCCCGCTTATACAATTTATTGAACCTCATATTATAATTAACACGAAGTGTAAAAGGAATATTGAAGTCTACATAATTTCCATAATCTAATCCATTGTTAACCAATTGGTCTTGCATTTCATCATTCTCTTGCCTTTTTTGTTGAAGTCCTAATGGGAAACTAGCTCCGATGGCAACAGTGGCATTTTCGAATCGTAATAATTTATTATTTGTTTGAGTATAATACTTACTGGTTCTAACCAATGTATTTGTATCAATGCCATACGGACTATAACTGGCACCAGCGGCTATATTTATTTTTTTGAATAGGGTGGTTCTATAAGCAATGTTCACATTGCTCCAATTAAATGAATCTACAGCAAGGTTATAAAATGTACTAAAGTTCAAACCATCAATGATATTTACTTTTTGATCTGGCTTGGTGGTGTCCTTGGACTTTATTTTCATTTGAAGATTATTGCCCAGATTGAACCCAATGCCACCTACTTCTCCAACTCTTGGCCCAGCATAAGGCGAACCGACGAAATAGGATGTTTGCGATTTTGTAAATGAATTATCGCGAAAGGTTTCGTAATACGTTCCATAACGCGGAAGACCAAAGTCAGGATTGTATTGCAAGCTAATTCTTGGCGTCATTACATGACGAATTCCTTTAACCCTTCCTTTTTGTAATGTTTTGATACCATAGATTCTCGTAGAAAAATCGGCAGCCACATTATAATCTCGTGCAGTAAAAAAACCATTCGTAATAGTGGAGTCTAATACTTGTTCTTGAAAGTTGTAGGATTGAAAAAGTTTTCTAGAAAACCAATATTCATTAAAGTTTGCCGTGAAATTAGCATTGATATATTTTAATAAATTATAGGTTGCTGTAATAGGGACACTATGTTTGATACCATTATTAAAGTCATTAGAATTAATCCTATTGAAGCTGAATTGCGTGTCAATAAATTCAAATTCATTTACTGCAGCCAGTTGATAGCTAGCCGTGATTTTTTCATACCAACGTGGTTTGATTACATTTTTCCTAAATTTAAAAGGATATAACTGATTGGCCGAAAAATTAATTTCTGGCAAGGTCACATTTACAAGTCCTGTTTGTGTGTTCTGATTATGACGAGCACTCACACTCAGATTAAATGGTTTTCCTTCCCAAGTTTTAGAATAGTTTATCGAAGAAGAATAGTTGTTATTCAAATAGCGACTAGCGTCATACGAATTATTCGTATAATATTGACTGGTACCTAATGTTACGTTTGCCGAGAAGTTGGTTCCCGGTTTCACGTTTCTATCTAATGTATGCGTCCAACGAACTATGAAGTTTTTAGAAGTACTATTTGATGCGTTTTCAAATTCATTTCCAATTTTATTATAAGCATAATCAAATTGAAGGTTTCCACGGAATCGATAACGCCAAACATAATTATTGATAGCGCCAATTCGATATGTTCCTAAGGAATAAATATCAGCTTGAGCCAATAAATCAAGGTGATCATTTATTGCAAAATAATATCCACCACCGCGCAATCCAAAACCAAGATTTTGACTCATATCATAGGTCGGCAATTTAAAGCCAGAGCGCTGGCCTTTTTTTAGCGGGAATAATCCAAAAGGAAGATATAATGGGGTAGGAATGTCTTCTATCACCAAATTGGCAGAACCGCTCACGGCTACCTTATTGGGAATAATTTTTACTTTTTTAGCAGATATTCCAAAGTGAGGATCTTCTAAATTACAAGTTGTGTAAATATTATTAGCACCGTAAATACTCTGATCCTTATTCCGTTTAATTCTTTCACTTTTAATAAATCCTTCTCCATACTGACTGTATGCATTACTCAAAACGGCTCGTTGCGATTTGAAATTGAACCGCATGTCTTTAAATTTTGTTTTTTCTTCTCCTTTTGTGAGTAAATGTTTATCCACAGAATCTTTTTCCCATTCCAATACATCAGCCTTCATCGTGCTTGAATCCTGAACATATTCGATAAAACTAGCGTCTACCGTTATATCTTGATATTTTATTTGAGCATCACGATATAGAAGCAAACGCTTATTTACCGCGTCATAAACAACAGAATCAAAGGATTCATAAAATACTGGATCTTCTAAATCCCCATCTGCTATAGGAATTGAACGTGAAATTGAATCGGTGGTTACTACTTGCGCAGTGTCAGAAACTAGTGAATCCACAGTTTGTGCACGTGTTAAAAGATTGACAAATAACAGAGTCGCTAACAGAATATACCTGCCAGAGACTTTTGCTAATACCTTGAATGATTTAACTTTACGCAATCAACTAATTTGTAGTAAATGTAAGCTCTTCAGCGACAATCATATTACTACAAGGGTTAAAGGATTTATAACAGATGACTTTAAAACTAAAACATATAAGTATCGTTGCATTAATTCTATCATTAATGGTAGGTAGCTATTTTTTATGGGCGAATCCAGGTTCTCCTGCTTCGGTAAAAAAAGTACGTAAAATTGTAATCGATGCAGGGCATGGGGGTAAAGATCCTGGTTGCCATGGACAATATTCTTTTGAAAAAAATATCGCCTTGGATGTTTCTAAGCGATTAGGCAATAATATTAAACAGCAAATGCCGGGAGTACAGGTTTTGTATACCAGAGAATCAGATTGGTATCCACCTTTAAAAGAGCGTCATCAAATGGCCAATGATGCCAAAGCAGATTTATTTATTTCTATCCATGTAAATTCAAGTCCGAGAAGAGTCACCACAGCCCATGGCACAGAAACCTATGTTCTCGGTCTTCATAGAACCGATCAGAAAGAAGGAGCGATAGGAGAGTATGCCGGAAATTTTGTAGCCGATAGAGGTTTATTAGATACAAAAGATCCTTTAAATCAGATTTTGATAGCACAGTATTCTCAGACTTTTTTGGCAAGTAGTATTTTACTGGGAGGTTATATCGAAAAAGAGTTTGAATCACAAGGAAGAAAAAGTGCTGGTGTGAAACAAAAAGGCCTAGAGGTATTGGCAGGAACTGCGATGCCAGCGGTTTTAGTGGAACTAGGTTTTCTAAATAATCCAAGTGAAGAAGCGATGCTCAATAGTGAGCTGGGAAAGAATAAATGCGCAAATGCCATTTTCTATGCGGTAAAAAAATACAAAACCCAAGTAGAAAAGGGTGGACGCGCAAACCTTCGCTAATCAACCTAAAAAATAATAAAATGAAATTACCCAATGAGCTTCGTATCGGTATTTTAGGAGTTGTTGCCATTGTAATTTTTGTAATGGGGTATAACTACCTGAAAGGAAAAGGGATGTGGTCTAGTAAGCGAACCGTGACCGCAGTTTATAAAAACGTTGGAGGTTTAAAACCAGCAAACCGAATAAGCTTAAATGGTTTTGATATCGGTTCTGTAAGTGACATGTATGTAGAAGACGGCGATATTGATAAAGGGATTACAGTAGAAATGGCTATAGATAAATCAATAAATATTCCTGAAAACTCTACAGCATTTATTGTTTCAGATGGTTTATTAGGTACTAAAGCCATTCGACTGTCTCTTGGCAATTCTAAAAAGGTTCTTGAGGGTAGTGGCAAAATTAATGGCGAAGTTCAAATCGGAATGATGGATAAAGTAGGCGATGAAATAGATCCGATCATCAATGATATTAAAGGAACGCTTGCTTCATTGGATACAGCTGTAAATGGAATAAAGAATGTCTTAAATCCTGCCACACAGCGCAATCTGCGTAATTCAATTTCTAAATTGGACAGAACCATGACTGAATTTAGTTCATTGGCTTCTACATTGGGCAAACAAAAAGGAAACATTAATAAAACCATGACAAACTTAGAAGGAGTTTCGGCTAATTTGAGTGGATTTACGAATAACTTAAATAAAAATAACGGCACCATAAATAGAACGCTTTCTAACCTAGAAACCAGTAGTCAGAATATTAGTAAACTTCAACTGGAGCAAACGGTGAGCAAATTAAATGCAACATTAGGGTCGCTTCAAACTACTATAAGCAAAGTGAATTCCGGAAAGGGTAGTATGGCTCTGTTGATGAATGATGATAAGCTTTATAAAAATTTAAAAAACACGAGCGAAACCATGAATAATTTACTCTACGATTTAAGTGCTCGTCCTTATCGTTATGTGAATTTGAATTTGTTTGGTGGCAAGAAAAAATCATCACCGCCTTTAAAAGCACCAAATGCTACTAAGTAATAAGATTGATTCTCTTTCCTTTTTTAGATTGATGCTCCTGATTCCAGTAGCATTTTTTAGTATAGAAGCTCAAGCTCAAACGGATACAAGCTCTCTAACAATCAACAACAGTTTAGATTCTAACAATGCAGACCTAACAAAGATTCGGATTGAAAAAGCGGACAAATTAATTGGGATTAAAATCGGAGAAGGGTACAATAATAAATTTATAGGTAACGTATTAGGACGAAGTGGTGACATGACGATTACCTGTGATAGTGCTTATTTGAATGATCGAGACAATCGTTTAAAAGCTTTTGGTAATGTACATATCATGCGTGGTGGAGAGAGTTCTGCCAAGGCAGATTTTGTAGAGTATAACGGCAATACGGCTCAGGCCATTATGAAAAATAATGTTCAAGTTTTCGATAGTGGTAATAATTTAATTACGGATGATCTTACTTATAACCTAAGGAGTAAAATAGGAATTTATAAACGAGGCGGCAGATTAGTAACAGATGGCACAACAATTAGTAGCGATTACGGAAAATATAATGGACGTTCAAAACAGTCTTACTTTAAAGGAAATGTATTTATCACCAATGCAGATAGTGATATAGAATCAAAGGAATTAACTTATAATACTGAAACAAAAAAAATTGTCTTTTTAGATGAATCTACCGTTTATGGAAAAGAAGCCATGATAGAAACCAAGGCTGGAACCTACAATCAAAAAACAGGAAAAGCGAACTTCACTCGCAGAACAACCATTGACAACGAAAATCAAATAATTACTGCTAACCGGTTAACGTACAATGAAAAAACAGGTTCAGGAACAGCGAAAGGAAATGTGATAATTTTTGACAAAGAAGAGAATACAACCTTGTACGCAACAGTAGCTAACTACAATAAAGAAACAGGATCAGGAAATGCGAAGGGGCGCGTTATTATTATTGACGAAACAGAAAATACTATTTTATACGCCGATGCAACGCGTTATAATAAAGAAACAGGATACGGAATAGCAACCGGACATGTGCGTTACATTGATTCGAATGAAAATATAGAATTAAATGCAGGACAAGCAGAATATAACGAACACAATGACTTTTTGGTTGCTACCAAACATCCCGTTTTAACGACTATAAATGATGGTGATACTATTTTGATTGTCTCAGATACGATGATATCCTTGCGCAATGTAGATACCATGAATTTGAATAATCGAATTATCAAAAATGGAAAGAGTACTTATACTTTATTGCATAAAAAACATTTAGAATCTTACGAGGATAAAAAAATAATCATTTGTAATAAACGTGTTCAAATTTATAGTGACAGCATGCAGGCGGTTTGTGACAGTATGTTGTATTTGCAGGCTGACTCCATGTTTCATTTGTTTAAAAAACCGGTAGTTTGGAGTTCTAATCAGCAGGCAGAAGGGGATACAATTAGCATTTACATGGCTAATAATAAAGTCAGAAAAACTGAATTAAGATCTAACTCTTTCATAGTTAATGATACGGGATACCCTAAAATGTATAATCAAATTAAAGGAAAAGATATCGATGCTTATTTTAAAGACAATGAAATTGAAAATGCATTGGTTATGGGAAATGCGGAAAGCATTTATTATGCTGAAAATGAAGAGAAAAAATTTATTGGGTTGAATAGGGCAGAGGGCGCTAAGATTAAAATTCTCTTTGAAAATAAAGAAATACAGCGCATTGTTTTTTACAATAAACCCAAAGGTGTTTTTTATCCAATGGAAAAAATAAAAGAGAAAGACAAATTTCTGGACAGTTTCAGCTGGAAAAGTGAATTGCGCCCCAAAAGTCGAAGGGCATTAAGAAAAAGACCCTAATAATGAGTAGTTATGTTTTAAGCAAAAAGCCAATTATTAAAAGAGCACTTTGGATGAGTTTGATTCTGTTCATAGGTGCGATTTTATCACATTATTTACTGGATTTTCCAGAAAGTACCAGGGATTCATTTTGGAGTATGCTAGATGCTGTTCATTTTTATATTGGAGCATTTGCTTTTTTTGTACTTGTGGCAAGTGCGCTGTCACTACTGATATTGAAAATTTTAGTAACCGTTGGTTTTTGGACAAAATAAAAGCCCTTCCTAAAGAAGGGCTTAAGCTATTTATAGTTGTTGAATTTAATATCTATTATATCGGCTTGAACTTCTTTGTGATTTTTTCTTTTTGCAACAGGGCTTGTTACAATTAGCACCACAAGAATTTGCTTTTTTAGAACAACAAGCTTTCATGCAACCAGCCTTACAAGAGGACTTTCGAGTGGATTTAGAACATCCTTTTTTAGTGCAGCTCGCTTTGTCTTTACAACAGGCCTTTTTAGAACTGCCCGAACAATTCGCATTACCTTTTGAACAAGAAGATTTGCTACTGCACGATTTACCTCTTTTTCCTAAATTAGGCACATCGCGAATGTCAGAATGGTCTGAATAATCCCATGAATTATTGGATCTCATTTTTTTCTTACAACAAGCTTTTTTAGCTCCACCACATGAAGCTTTTCCGCTACAAGACTTGCTGCAGCTTGATTTTCCATTACAACAAGCTTTACCTTTATTACAAGAGGATTGACCACAAGATGATTTTTTGCAAGAAGAGCGTTTACAAGATTTCTTGTTTTTATCACAACATGATTTCTTACTAGCGCAAGATTTTTTGCTACTACAGGATTTAGAACTTGAAGATGATTTCTTTGCTGTATTTCTTGAATTTGAATTTCTTCGGTCTAATTCTCTAGCTTCACCACGATAAGATCGATTAGATCGCGTTTTGGAATACGGAGAGTTTTTGGCCACTCTAAATCCACCGTCGTTGGAAAAGGAGTGATAACCCATATTTCGCTGAGCGGATATTTCGTTAGCTCCAAGAAATAAAAAGCAAGCTAGAAGTAATAGTGAGAATATTTTTTTCATATTGATAGTTTAGAATGCGAATATAAGAAAGTAGTGGAAAAGATGAATAAAATGCAGCACATAGGGGTTGGGATATTTAACGTAAACTACAATTGAACATAATATTAATTATAGGAATATTTTATAATGAAATCAAGTAATAGCTGGTATCTAATGGATTTAAATTATTTAATAAAACAGGAATAATGTCCATTTTCCAAATACTGAGTAACTCCAAATAATTCTCATTACGCTCTTGCATTTGACCGTCCGGAAATAAAGCGTCAGAAATTTCAATCTTTTGATTTGATAAGTCTTCAAACTCTCGTTTAATATGCGATCGATATTTCGTTTTGATCCGCTCATGCGTCTTTAATATCTTCGCCAAATGCGCGTCGGCTGAAACTGCTAAGCTTGGATTAATCTCCTTGGCTGATGCCAATGTAGTTTTATAATCCGATTGCAACTTCGCCAGGTTTTCTAATAATTCAACATACGCTCCATGCTCCAGTGATTTTTCTTTTAGCGCATTCTCAAGCGGTTTAAAACTCTCTTCGAATCCTAGTTTTTCTATTTTCTTGAAAATCTTCTCAGAAACTATAGAGGCTGACTTTCTGACGAATAAAATTGGAAAAGGCAATGAATAATGATCAAACAAAGATTTTAATTCGCACCAATAAGCAATTTCGCTACCACCACCAACAAAGGCCACATTGGGCAGAATGGTTTCTTGGTATAACGGCCGCAAAATGACGTTTGGTGAAAACAATTCGGGATGAGTCTCAGCTAACTCTGGTTTAATCTCAATTTCGGTATTAATGACTGACCATTTTTGAACCTTCTTCTCAATTCTTTCTCGGATATTACCTTTTAAATAAAAAAGGTTCAGCTCCCTGGGATCAACTTGTATTTTATAATGTTCAGCTAATAGTTTATTATGTTCAATTACAAGCTTATTTGAAGTCTGATTCACTAATTCATCATTTACAATTGACTTAAAGTTTTGCTTTAAGATAGAATCGTCTGCATCTAGTATTAATAGACCTTCAGAGCCGAATAAACTATTCAAAAAATGTTGAGTGGCCTGAGTTAGTGTTCTTTTGCCGTCATAAGCCGATATAATTTGTTTTTTCAGTTTTTCTTCCGATTCACTACTGCCAAATAGCGCCAATATCTGATCTCTAATATCTACTAAGCTTTCTGTAGAAAATCGTCCACATGCTCCTGTTTCATTGGGTCTCCATTGATATTTTTTGCTTTTGAAGTTAATGGTCCCAATTTCTTCTATGTCATTATCCTCACTACCAATAAAGAAAACGGGAACGAAATCATAACCAGGAATCTGCTGAGCACATTCTCTAGCAAGATTAATAGCATGGACAATTTTATAAATAGTATATAAATAACCCGTAAATATATTAGGCTGATGGGCGGTGCAAATGGTAAACGTCTTCTCAGAGCTAATTTTTTCGATATTACTATTGACCTCCGGATTATCAATGTCATTCTGCTTATACTGTTCCTGTAAAACCTGAACTAATGCTCCCCTATCTACCTGTTGCTTCTCCTTTCTCGAAATCTGTTTCTTAATAGCTTCTATGCTCGGAAAATCATTAATAAAGGGTTTAAGCTTATCGTCTTTATCGAGATAGTCAATAACTAGTTTAGAAAACGATCCAGTGGACTCGTAAGAAATTCGTTTGATATTACTCATTAATCTTGCCGTCTTTAAGATTGAGGATAATATCACAACGTTGGGCCATATCGTTGTCGTGGGTTACCATGACTATGGTTTGATTGAATTCGTCTCGTAGCATAAATAAATAGTCGAGTAACTCATTGGAATGCTTACTATCTAAATTTCCACTAGGCTCATCGGCTAGTAAAACACTAGGCTGGTTCATAAGCGCTCTTGCTATTGCTACACGCTGTTGTTCGCCCCCACTCATTTGGTGCAGTTTGTGCTCTGCGCGAGCATGGATATTTAGTTTTTTTAATAAATCCATGGCCTTGTCCATCGCATTGCTTTTACCCTGACCAGCTATCAATGCTGGCATGGCTACATTCTCAATTGCCGAAAACTCAGGCAATAGATGGTGAAACTGAAAAACAAAACCTATTTCTTTATTCCGAAAATCGGCTAGTTGTTTGGACTTTAAGTTTTCGGCATTTTGATTGTTGATAATTAGCTCACCCTGATCGGCTTCTTCTAGGGTGCCCATAATGTGCAATAAAGTAGACTTGCCAGCACCAGAAGCACCTGTAATGCTTGCTATTTGAGCCTTTGGTATTTCTAAAGAAATGTCATTCAGAATCTGAAGCTTGCCGAAGGACTTGCTGATATTTTTAAGCTTTAACATTAATTTTTCTTTAGAATTTTAGGATTTGGTAGATATAAATAATATCATACATTTGCGCAAATTTAGCTAACCTAAATAAATAAAATATGTTTTGGACTCTTGAATTAGCCTCACACCTTGAGGAGGCCCCGTGGCCAGCCACCAAAGAAGAATTGTTGGATTATGCAATTCGTTCGGGTGCCCCATTGGAGGTAATCGAAAATCTTCAAGAGATGGATGATGAAGGTGAAGCTTATGAAGGCATAGATGATATCTGGCCCGACTATCCTACACACGATGATTTCTTCTTTAATGAAGACGAATATTAAATTAACCTTTTAAAATAGATAGAATCCCCCACGCCAAAGCGTGGGGGATTTTTTTTTAATTTCGCACTTACCATGGTTCTTTTTCGATAAAATTTTGAATTGTGTTGTTAATCCAATTGTACTCATTCAATTCGGCTAATTGCATCAATAATTCTTTTGGGATTCCTTTTTTACCAACCAATGTACCCACGATTTGCCCAGCTATTGATGCGTTTGTATCCGTATCGCCTCCTATTTCAATCAACTGTTTGAACATTTCTTTGACTCCGAGATCTTTAACTTTATTTGCAGCTGCAATAGCCAAAGGGATTGAATTTACAACGTAGCCATTATTACCTTTTGCTCCGATTTCAATAAGGCTATCCATATCTTTAATTTCAATTAGCCTGTCGCGCAACTTTGTATCAGGAATTTGATCAATAATTATTTCAAGTAAATTCTCTTGCCCGGTCCATTTATTCTTCAGAATAGACTTTATTGCAATCGAAACAGATAAAGAGCCAATATAGGCTTCATCATTGTTATGAGTAATTATTCCAATTTCTCTGAATTGCTCTCGTTTTATGGAATCTATAAACGCTAATGGAGCTATTCGCATTGCAGATCCATTTCCTGCACCAAATTCGCCCCTACGTCCAGTTTGACTCCAATGTCCTCCAACTTCTAATTCATTCAAAGCTTTTAAAGTACTAGAGCCAATTCCTGTTATTATTCTACGCTTGAAATAATCTAAATACTTTTTTGCAAATGCTTCTGTGGTTCTATTTTTATTTTCAATAATTGCATCACAAGTGGCTAGTGTGAGTTGTGTATCATCTGTGATCTTCCATTTTGGAACTAATTCCTTCGGCTTGCCGTATAAATAGAAAATACTTTTGTCATCTTCTTTTAAGTTTTCATAAGCACTCCCATAGGCGTCACCAATTGCACCACAAATTATACACCCTTCAAACCTTTCTGATATTTTCATTAATTTATTAAGCTATTGATTTTTACTCAATCCAAGCCCCTTTAATTTTCCCTTTCACAATCTCAACTTTAATATGCTCTTCAACAGTGGTTGAAAGCTGCATTCCCACATAATCAGCACAAACAGGATAAGATTTATGTTTTCGATCAACAAGCACACAGATTTGAATGCGCTTAGCTATTACATTTAAAAATGGATTTAAAGCATAGAGTAAGGTTCTACCCGAGTTCGCGACATCGTCTACTATTACAATCGCTTTGCCGTCCAAGTCTTTGGTTTCACTTAAGCTACTGTCTATTGGATTCCGCTTATCAATCTCAATGGAGATTAATCGAATGTTGGCCCTGCTCAGTTTGGAGATTTTTTGCTCTAATACCTTAGCAATAGCAAATCCACGTTTTTGCATACCGGCCAATACAATTTCTTTTTGATCTAGATTGTTTTCATGAATCTGATACGCCAACCGTTCTAACTTTAATTGGATTTCTTCTTCGGTAAGGATTTGTTTCTTCTCAGCCATGCAGTTGTAAAGTTAGGATACTGGAGTCATTAGTAAAAGTGATTAGTAAAAAGCTTTAATTTATCTCCTTACGATTCGCTAATCACTATTCGTTCTTTTAAAACTCTCTGTATTAAATTTGTAATCAATGCAAATCGTACAGCAAGTCTTATTTGTTCTTCTCTCTGGCTTTTCAATTTGGTACTTTATCCGAAATATGAAACGACTTCGTCGGAATATTTTTTTGGGTAAAAAACAAGATATAAACGATCATAAAAAAGAACGTTGGCGCAATGTTTTATTGTTAGCCATGGGCCAAAAGAAAATGTTTAAAAAGCCATTAGTGGCGGTAATGCATTTTATTATTTACGCTGGATTTATTATTATTAACGTAGAAATTTTAGAAATTATCTTAGATGGTATTACAGGACAACATAGAATGTTTGCTCCCCTACTCGGTGGATTCTATTCTTTTTTAATAAATTGTTTTGAGATATTGGCAGCACTGGTTCTTCTTGTTTGTGTTATTTTTCTGATTCGCAGAAATATTATTAAAATCCCTCGATTGGTTACGGGTCAGTTAGCTATGGGTTGGCCCAAAATAGATGGGAATCTGATTCTAATTCTTGAAATTATTTTAATGGGTCTATTCTTAAGTATGAATGCTACCGATTTAGCATTGCAAGACATAGGAGCTGATCATTATGTACAAACCGACACCTTCATTGTTTCAGGCATGTTGAAGCCCCTGTTTGCAGGTCTTTCTATGAATGCACTTATTGGTTTGGAACGTGCCTTTTGGTGGTTACATATCGCCGGTATTTTCTTTTTTATGAATTATTTGTACTTCTCTAAACATTTACATGTAATTCTGGCTTTCCCCAATGCATTTTATAGTAAACTAACTGGTATGGGTGGCATGAGTAATATGCCTGCTATTCAGAATGAAATAAAGTATATGATGCAGCCCGAGCTAGCACCAACAGGTGCCGATGCCAACCCCATCGAGGCGGGGCAGCGCTTTGGAGCAAAGGATGCAACAGATTTACCCTGGACTAACTTATTGGACGCATATGCCTGCACAGAATGCGGTCGTTGTACTTCGGCCTGTCCGGCTAATCAAACGGGTAAAAAATTATCTCCTCGTAAAATCATGATGGATACGCGAGATCGTATTCAAGAAATTGGATCTAATATTGATAAAAACGGAGAGTTCGTAGATGACGGTAAAACGTTGTTAAATGATTACATTACTGTAGAAGAATTAAGAGCTTGTACAACCTGTAATGCTTGTGTTGAAGAATGCCCGGTAAGTATCGAGCCGCTTTCTATTATCAATGAACTGCGTCGATATTTAGTAATGGAAGAAAGTAACTCACCAACGGAGTGGAACTTAATGTTTAGTAACATAGAAAATAATATGGCTCCTTGGAAGTTTAGCCCGGATGATAGAGATGCTTGGGCGAATGACTAATTTGGTAATGTGCCGATTTGGCAATTTGATAATGGGCTATCTAATTATTGTAAATGCAGAGTAATAAAGAAAATATAATTGTTGATTTGACGTTTGCCTTTGCGGCAGATTCAATTCGATTTTGCGATGGCGAATTAAATACAAAGAACAGAAATTTAAACTATCAGTTCGGAAAATGTTCTACATCGATTGGTGCGAACGTTCGAGAGGCTCAAAATACAAAGAGCAAAGCAGACTTTATTCATAAAATGAAAATAGCAGCTAAAGAAGCGGACGAATCTGAATATTGGTTATTATTGATAAATGAAGTTTATGGTTTGAAACAAGCCGAAACGCTTTTGACTAAAGTTGATTCAATAAACAAAGTACTCTCAAAGATTATCTCGAGCAGTAAAAGAAAATAAATGAAAAAAACAATTTTTGACTATGACTCAAACAATATTATCATCAAATCACCAAATCGGCACATTCTTAAATCTATTGGCTAATTACACCAAATCATTATCAAATTACCAAATCAACTAATTATCAAATAAATAGAAAAAACATTAGATACAATGGAAGTAAAAAGAATAGACCCTAGCCGAGCTCCCGAAATACTTTTCTGGGTAGGTTGTGCAGGAAGCTTTGATCAAAGAGCACAGAAAATTACAAAGGCTTTTGTAGAAATACTTAATGCCGTAGACTTAGATTATGCAATTTTAGGAAAGGAAGAAATGTGCACGGGTGATCCCGCTCGAAGAAGTGGAAATGAATTTCTTTTTCAAATGATGGCATATAATAATATTCAGACCTTGAATATGTACAACATTAAAAAAATTGTGACTACTTGTCCGCATTGTTTTAATACTATTAAAAATGAATATCCTGAATTGGGAGGAGAATATGAAGTAATTCATCACACTACCCTATTGCAAGAATTAATTGATCAAGGAAAAATTAAAATGAGTGAAGGTGGTGCTTTTAAAGGCAAAAAAATTACCTATCATGATAGTTGCTATTTAGGCCGAGCTAATAATATATACGAAGCGCCGCGTAAAGTATTGGAAACTTTAGATGCTGACTTAGTGGAATTAAAACGTTGCAGAGCCAATGGGTTATGCTGTGGTGCTGGTGGAGCACAAATGTTCAAGGAAGAAGAAAAAGGTGACAAAGGAGTCAATATAGAACGAACAGAAGAGGCATTGGCAACGGGCGCAACTACTATTGCAGCCAATTGTCCATTTTGTATTACTATGCTAGGTGACGGGGTCAAAAATTCTAACAAAGAAGATAGTGTAGAGGTTAAGGATATTGCCGAAATTATTAACGAAAGCATGGAGAAATAATGAATACTGAGTTTGCTAAAATACCACAAGAGCTATCGGATGATAGTCGAGTTTGGATTTTTCAATCTTCTCGACCTTTTAATTCAAAAGAAACGCTTGAGATAAATGAGCAGCTAAAGAACTTTTATCTACAATGGCAAACACATGGCGCCGTGGTAAAAGGTTGGGGCGAATTACTGTTTGGAAATTTTGTCGTTATCCTGGCCGATGAAACAGCTTCTCAAGTCAGTGGTTGTAGTACCGATGTTATGACTCGCGTAATTAAAAGTCTTGAAAAGCAATATTCTGTAAATTTCTTTGATCGATTAACCATTTCGTTTTTGGTTGACGATAAAGTTCAAATGCTTCCTATGAGTCAAATTTCTCATGGTTTGGAGAAAGGATTTATAGAAACTGATACGCCTCTTTTTAATAATTTAGTTGCAACTAAAAAGGCACTTCTTGAATCATGGCTTACACCATTAGATAAAAGTTGGCTTTGGCAACGAATCCTAGACAAAGTATCTACTTAATTTAAAAATTAATTTATTGAATTCAATAGCAATAAACATTCCGTGTTTTTAGATAAAAAAATAATTTTATACTTAATTTCGCGGTCTTTATGGTCCAGTAGCTCAGCTGGATAGAGCATCAGATTTCTAATCTGACGGTCACAGGTTCGAATCCTGTCTGGATCACTTCAGCACCTCGTCTATTTGGCGAGGTGCTTTTTTTTACATAACGAGCTTTTTATCATTCTTCTCCTAAATACTTATTAATTAAAGTGTTGGGTTCATACTTAGTAATTAAAATTTTTGAATCACAAGTTGTTGAAAATCAATTACTTGTAATTTTTTTATATATGTTGGCATATTATTTGCATTACCTTACAACATGAAAAAAACACTACTAAGCCTACTAGCTTGCTTTATTGCAACGGGTAGCTTCGCACAATCTACTCCTTACAATCCATATACTCAAAACATTCATTTTTCACCTGAGCCAAACGCTATTGGGATTCAAAATTGTGGATTAATTGATGCTGTATTTACAATTGGTTTAACGACACAAGATGATGCCTTAGATTGGGCGAATAATCCTATGGAGATAAGAATTTGCACGTACGGGCTTGTCTTAGAAACAGGCATTCCGTCGCAATCTGTTTATGGTAGCTACTCTAGGTTTTTTAATTGGTCCATGGAGGGTGACTCCTGTTTGGTTGGTGTACAAGTGGATACGTTACATGGTACAGGATATGATATTTTCAATGTACATCCTGATGCCACTGGAATCATTGGTGTTAAACTAATTATCCCATCTGATTTGGCTGTTCCAACTACTGTAGGTGTAAATGTTGATTTAGTTGTCCCGCCCTATATGGATTCATTTAATGTAAAAAGTGATGATCCAGAATCTACAAGTTCTCAAAATTATATTGGGTATACTAGCATTAGCGGTACTTTATCCGAAGATCAAAGTCCAGGAAATTATCCCGATGGATCTCCCATTGGTTCTCCGGGTAATACAACAATGTATGTGAATGTAGTTAATGCGGCCTCCGGATTAATTAGTAATTCAACGTCGGTGCCTTCTTCAGGAAATTACACGGTAGATTCATTAGCCGTTAATACTTCATATGTTGTGCAACTGAGTACTAATGAAGGTATAAAGGGGCAAGCACCTCCGCCAATACAATTACCAGCAAGTTGGAATTTTTCTGATGAAGATTGTTGTGATAGTTTGTTTTCTGATGGACAACCCAATGGTGAGTTGACAGCTGTACAAGCTTCAACCTGTCCTGTAGAATATGCTAATTTTGGAATATCCAATTCTACTCCACTTCCTGCTGATTTGATCAACTTTGAAGTCACAGAAATTAATTGTCAGCCCATAATTAATTGGAAAAGTCTTTCAGAAAATAACTTATCGCATTATGAGATTATGAGAAAAGTAAATGGTTCTAATTCTTATAAATTAGTAGAAATAGTTAGTGCAAAGTCCAAAGAAGCTGGGGCTAAAAACTATACTTATTTAGACCCTGTTTCGCAGCAAGAAAATGAAAGTTATTTGTATCAATTAAAAATGGTTGATTGTGATAAGAATGTAGGTTTCTCTGAAATTGAAAGAATCAATATTTCTTGTAATAAGGTAATTGAGGAAGCGAGCTTGTTTCCTAATCCAACAAACGGATTCATTAACTTACTATACATGAATCAAGAGGATAATTTTAGTTTGAATGTTGAAATAATAGATGTTGCGGGACGTAAATTAATGACTGAAATTAGAGATGTTGTATCGGGTCAAAATAACCTAGAAGTTAACCTTAGTAATTTGCCAAAAGGTAATTATGTTTTGAAGTATAATAGTCAAGACTTTTCTTCTATCGGAATACTTCAATTTGTGATTAATTAATATTCCAAACTATAATTGAGAGCTAAGGATTCATAAATTATAGAATGAAAAAAAGCCGTCTGTTAAAGACGGCTTTTTTTAGTATTAAGTTTATTATTATTTCTTAGTAAACTGAGCGCTATAAGAGCCTTCATTACTATTAATAGAAATAAGGTAACTACCAGCACTTAATGTACTCGCATCTACTTGATAGGTATGCGTCATGTTTTTAGCAATATTGCCCATTTTTACATTTTTCAACATACGACCACTGATGTCCATGATAGAATAACTAGCATTATGCAAATCAATATTTACATCAAGGTCCAACGACATTTTATCTTGAACAGGATTTGGATATGCTGTGATATTAAGTTGGTTTGATTTAACTAAATCAGCTGTTCCTAAAGGATACAAGCTTCCTTTACTAGTATTCATAATTTCACCCGTAGTTCCATTCAATAATAAAACTAAGAAATTCATTTTAGCACCTTGATAAGATGCAAGTTTATTGTAAGTGAATGAGTGATTATACGTTTGATTAGCTGTCATTGTCGAGGGTAAAGAACCAGCCTGACCTTGTGGGGTGCCCACTACTTCACGCGCTACGAAATCATAATTAATTTGACTTGCTGGCACTGGATCTGGCAACGTCTGAAAGTTATAACCTGCTCCAGAAAGTGGAATATTGTTTGATTGTGAACTATAGTAGTTCGCTTGATCCCATCCAGAACCTGTTCCAGTTACATCATCTTCTGTTACAACCATTGCTAATCGATAATCACCCGATAAGTCGATAGCTGGTTTTACTTCAATATTAACGGTAAAACTAGTTGGAGCATTAGACTGATCGTGGGACTGCGTTATATCTGCAAATCCGAAATCACCGATATAATCGCTATAGGCCGTAAAGGCATCTGAAGGATCTAGTTCTATTTTTCTATCAACCACTAACGAAGGATAACCACTAAAGAAACTACCAAGATATGTGTCATAATTGCCAATATCCATAGGGTCATTGTTATGAACAGCAATCACAGCAACATCATTGGGTTGCGCAACATGAATTGAATCCATATATACAATTCCGCGAGTACACCAGCCACACCAAGTTCCTGTTGGTTCTTCCATAGTCACTACTCTTTTTGGAATAAAAGCAGCGCCATATAAAATAGTACCTACTGTATCATTAGAATTATTAGCATCGCTTGGTAATTCTGCCCAAACTTTAAAATCATAAGTACCAGCAGACGAAACATTAAATTGCGTAGTGAAGGTTTGATTGTCATAACCTAAACTTGGGATATTCACTCCTGTAACAGTTTGAGATACTGGAGTATTGGTTCCTTCTTGATACTTTATTACGTAAGACGTTATCGGATTGGTACCATGGTTTCTTACTTCTAACTCTATTGGAACGTTAGCTCCAGCAGAGAAATAATCGGTAGCGGTTGCACTTACACCAACGATATCATCACTAGGTTGCATTCCCGGGATAAAAGTGTAATAGGTATTATCAGAAGGGTCATCAGCTGCTACTGTACTTGCCATTGTGTTTAATGTTGGCGAACCAGCAACACTGTAAGCCGTTGTGCTGTTTAATTGTACACCTGCAGTTAACGCCAATGTTACAGGGCCATTATTAGAAGAAGAACGGTGATCAACAATATATACGTTATTCGAAGTTTCTTCTAATACCACTGACCAGTAGCACCATGCATTAGCGTTGCTAGATATACTAACCGAGTTGTATTGAATCCAAAACTGTCGATTTGGAGCTGTTCCAAACGTTTTTGTATAAACGCCATCATTAGCTCCTGAAGCTTGAATTCCCCAGATACAAACAGAATTATCAGGAATAGATGCTGACGGCAAAGCTGTATTTGTAGAAGTCGGTGCTGTTAAGGTTGTTCCAATATCAAAAGTTACGATACCAGTAGACGATGCCATAAATTGCGTAACAGCCGATCCGTTAAATTGGAATGCAAAAGGTATTGTTGTTGCAGCTGACCAAGTTGGAGTAGCAGTTGATGCCAATAAACTAGTCCACGTTGTCGTAGCTCCAAAAGGTTGCTCGGTGTCATTGTTTAAATCACCAGGATTTGTTCCAGCATTAATGTTCGGGATTTGCCAGTACTGAGCCTGAGCAAAAAACACAAAACATACACAAGTAATTGCGAGTAAGATTTTTTTCATAATAATTTTTAATTTTTAATGGTATAAATATAACGAATTTGACGTATATTGTTAATAAAACCTTACTGATTTACAGTAAACATCTTATTCAGATATTCGAATAAGACAGGATGCTCTTTTTCGAGTAAATCGGGTCTTTCGAAGAAAAACTCGCTAGCTACTGCCAAAAACTCCGAAGCATTGGTAGAACCGTATGGTCGCAACTCAGAGCGTTGTTCTCTTATTTTATCAATTTCTGTTTGAATAAGGTCTAGCCATGGCATAACATAAGGTTGTTGAAGTAATACTTGAGGTAGTCCGTCAATATCGCCATCCAAACCGTCGATTAAGTGAATAAATTCATGAATAGCTGTATTGTGTCCGTCTTTATCACTGGCAAAGCCATTGATAATGGCACGCTTAGAAAGAAACATCTTATAACTGTAAGCGCCTGTGCCAACCATTCCTAAAATATTTCGTTTTTTGCCTTCTACATTAAAGTTAATATCAAAAGTATCTGGATAAACCAGTATTTCTTTAAGATTTAGATATTTCCAATCGGGAAAAGAAAAAATTGGTATCACTCCACTTGCGGCAATCAATACCTTGTCCAACATGCTAACCGTAGTACTGACAGGTGTAATTTTATAGTTGAGCAAAAATTCTTGAATCTCATATTCAAAATGCTTTTTCTGATTATCTTTTAATCGCACATAAAAAGGAACGTTAGATTCTAATATTTCAATTTGCTCGTGCGTCAAATCTTGTGTTGGCGTTTTCCATTTTCTTTTATTGAAAACTGATAACCAAAGAAAAAAAATCAGAAAAACTGCAAGAAGAGAAACGAATACTAGCATGGTCAATTTACAAATTAAGTACAAAACGGGTTTAACTCCTTAACAATTAAACTTTAAACTTACCTCTATTAGAAAAGAACTTTCCCCTACTTTTGCGCGCAAATAATTAAACAACAATGTCTAACAGAACTTTTACAATGATTAAGCCTGATGCTGTTCAAGACGGACACATTGGAAACATCTTAGCAAAAATCAACGAAGCTGGATTTACAATTAAAGCTATGAAAATGACAAAACTTTCTAAAGAGAAAGCAGGTCAGTTTTATGAGGTACATAAAGAGCGTCCTTTTTATGGTGAACTTACTGATTTTATGAGTAGTGGTCACATCATTGCAGCTATCTTAGAAAAAGATAATGCAGTAGCTGATTTTCGTAAATTAATTGGTGCAACCAATCCTGCAGAGGCGGAAGAAGGAACTATTCGTAAAATGTATGCGCGTAGCTTAGGTGAAAATGCAGTTCATGGAAGCGACAGTGATGAGAATGCTAAAATCGAAGGTGACTTCTTTTTTAGTAGCTTGGAAACTTTCTAAATAAACTAAAAATTACTTTATGAAACCTTTGCTGATTTTCGGCAAAGGTTTTTTTATCTTTATCCTTCAATGAAAACTAAAAAAGACATAGTAGACAATTGGCTTCCGCGTTACACCGGACAGTCTTTGGAAAAATTTGGAAAGTATATTTTACTCACTAATTTTCAGAACTATGTAAACATGTTTGCGGCCAATCACAATGTTCCGGTAGATGGATTGGATAAGCCAATGTCATCAGCAACTGCTGAAGGAATTACCATTATTAATTTTGGAATGGGTTCACCCATGGCGGCATTAGTAATAGATTTATTGAGCGCTATCGAACCAGAAGCCGCATTGTTTCTTGGCAAATGTGGTGGTCTAAAGAGTAAAAATAAAGTGGGCGATTTGATTCTTCCGATTGCCGCTATACGTGGCGAAGGAAGCAGTAATGATTATTTTCCGCCAGAAGTTCCTGCCCTACCCGCATTCGCACTACAAAAAGCGATTTCTACAACTATCAGAGATTTGGGTTTAGACTATTGGAGTAGCACAGTGTACACCACCAATAGAAGAGTTTGGGAGCATGACGAAGAGTTCAAACAATATCTGCGCGATATTCGTGTGGATGCTATTGATATGGAAACGGCTACTTTATTCATTACTGCGTTTCATAACCGTATATCAATAGGCGCTCTTTTATTAGTGAGCGATGAGCCAATGACACCTGAAGGAGTAAAAACTAGTAAAAGCGACAAGACGGTTACTTCTACTTTTGTTCAACAGCATTTGAAAATTGGAAGCAGCTCCTTAAAGCAACTTATTAATAATGGGCTCACGGTTAAGCATTTGAGGTACTAAATTGACTTCAATACAAATTTTTCACGAGCCAAAACTCGCTGTTCTATTTCAATTTCGTTTGAATTAGTAGTAATGCTGAGTTGTGGCAGAAAGGTTCCAAATTTAAAGAGCATTTTTGTGCGATCAGAAAAACTAAAAATGAATGCACCAATGTTATTGAAATCTTTTTTTTCTATTCCATTTAGATAGATGCCAATTTTTTCTATTTTCTTTTTGACCTTTATTCGAAGTAGCACGTTTCCTCCTATCTCGAATTTATCTTCTGTTTGAATTTTATAGTAATTAGATCCAACTTCATCCTCATGCAAGGAGCATTGAAGCGAACATTCCGAATGTTCGAATTCTAATATAAACGATCTAAGCTCTCCGCCTGGTTCTATAAAACAGATGTACGGATCTTCATTCATGAAATTAGAGGTGATAATTCCATCTAACTTTAGTCCGACAAACGATTTTAGTCTTTTCACTAATGCATGGTCTAACGCATTCATAGCGCGCAAATCTAACTTAATTTATTTACATTTGAATAGTGCAAGAATCAAGTCCATTATTACAAGTAAAAGACCTCAGTATTCATTTCGAAACTGAGTATGGAACCACCATTGGCACAGAGAATATTTCGTTCAATTTATATAAGAAACAAACCTTAGCTATCGTCGGTGAAAGTGGTAGTGGCAAATCGATAAGTGCTTTGAGTGTTATGGGATTACTGCCTATGCCTCCTGCCAAAATTGCTAGTGGCCATGCGTTATTTGAGCAACAAGATTTATTGGGCTTATCGAAAGATGAATTGGAGAAAATAAGAGGGAATAAAATTGCTATGATTTTTCAAGAACCAATGACTAGTTTGAACCCATTAAAAAAATGTGGCGAACAAGTGATTGAGGCAATCATTTTGCACAATAAACTGACCCAAACCGAAGCAAAAAAAGAAACGCTATCGCTTTTTGAAGAAGTTCGATTGCCTAATCCTAGAGCCCTTTTCAATAAATACCCACATGAAATTTCTGGCGGACAAAAACAACGGGTAATGATTGCAATGGCTATTAGTTGCAAGCCCAGTATCTTAATTGCGGATGAGCCCACTACTGCATTAGATGTAAGCGTGCAACGTACCATTTTAGATTTATTAAAAGACCTGCAGGACAAGTATGAAATGGGCATATTATTTATCACGCATGACTTAGGTCTTGTAAATCATTTTGCTGACGAAGTGCTCGTAATGCAAAAGGGTAAATTAATAGAACAAGGTAATACAAAAAATATTTTCAATCATCCACAAGAATCATATACGCAAGGATTAATTCACTGTAGGCCCAATGCTGAGGAAAATATAAAATTTCTGCCGCAGGTGGAAGATTTTGTGGTCGCTGGCGAAAGTGAAAGTGAATTTGAGAAAGTAAATATTACAGTAGATGATCAAAAAGCACGTTTAGAAAATCTACAACAAGCAGAAACCATTTTAGAAACAAGAAATCTTTCGACCTGGTACCCCATGTCCAAAAACTTTTTTGGAAAAACGACCGCATGGTTTGAAGCGTTGAATGATGTAAGTCTTAAAATTAAAAAAGGTGAAACCTTAGGAATCGTTGGAGAAAGTGGTTGTGGTAAAACAACTCTGGGTAAAAGTATTGTGGGATTGGCCGATATTACTAAAGGAGAAATCCTGTATAATAGACAATCGATTTCATCAATGGACCAGTCTTCGAAAATTGACTTTAAAAAAGATGTTCAAATTATTTTTCAAGACCCCTACTCTAGCTTGAATCCTCGAATCAGTATTGGACAAGCCATTAAAGAACCAATGGATGTTCATAAAATTCATTCATCTAGTGAACGCAAACAACGAGCCATTGAACTGCTTGAGAAAGTCGGGATGGAAGGTGCTCAGTACAATCGATATCCACATGAGTTTTCTGGTGGTCAGCGCCAACGGATATGCATTGCACGGGCATTGGCGGTTGAGCCTAAATTAATTATCTGTGACGAAAGTGTCAGCGCATTAGATGTAAGTGTTCAGGCACAAGTGTTGAACCTTTTAGTAAAACTGCGTGATGAGTTTAATCTTACCTATTTATTTATTTCGCATGATATTTCTGTGGTAAAACATATTAGTGACCGAATAGCGGTTATGAATAAAGGGCGAATTGTGGAGTATAATCAAGCTAGTGAAATATATAATAATCCGCAACAGAATTACACGCAAGAACTTATCGCCAATTCATTATTTGAATAAGTTGTAGTAACTTAGTTTTCTAAATCTATCAATATGAAAAAAGGATTTTTGATTCTATTACTCTCTGTTTTAAGCTGGCCATTGTTAGCTGATTCGCCATTGACTTCCACCAATTTTTATCAGGTATACGAAGAATATGATATTGTAAATGAGGCATTGGATGCAAAAGGAAAAGTAACCAATTCTATAATGCTATATCTTTCTGATCGAGCATATCCGATAGACATAAAAATGGCGGTAATTAATGCAATTGGCTGGAAATTTGACGGCCAAAAGAATTACAACACTTATCTGAATTTTATCGAAATGCGATTGGGAACTAGCATGCAAGATGAATCCTTTTATAAAAAGGTTGATGCCGATGAGCTACTTTGTTTAGCCTATTTAAAAGCGATGGATAATTATTTTGATGTAAAAGAAGCTAAGCAATTATCCGAAATAGCGCTTACTAAAAGCCGCAGAGCACAGTATAGTTATACCTTCAGATTGATAGATGCTCTAATTGGTGCGCAAATTGCCATGGACGGTAATTGGTGCGATGTATACCAAGGAACGCAAAGAGTAAAAGTAAACGCCGACTTGCGCTATGACTTCCCAAAAGAAGCGGAAGA
>CAYMFF010000021.1:6563-38037 GCA_964389575.1 uncultured Chitinophagaceae bacterium | reverse complement strand
GCAGCCAATAATTATACAATGACTGTGACAGATGCACTTGGTTGCAGTATTTCAAGTATAAATTCTGTTACAGAACCACTGCCAATATCGGCAATTTATACAACAGATTCTGTTAGTTGCTTTGGGGGTAGCGATGGTCAAATTCAAGTAACAACAACTGGCGGTACGCAACCGTATATTTTGACAATAACACCGGGCGCAACAACTAATAATACTGGATTGTTTACAGGATTAACAGCAGGTAGTTATACTGTCAATATTGTCGATAGTAATGGTTGTCCGTTAGCAGTTGGCCCAATGGAGGTACATCAGCCAACACAAGTGTTATTTACAAGTGTGAACACAGTTGATGTAACTTGTTTCGGTGATAGTACAGGTGAGATTTCAGTAACTGCCGCTGGTGGAACTGGCAATATTTCGTTCACTTTGAGTCCGAATATTGGAACACAAAGTCCAAGTGGAAACTTTACAGGACTTGCCGCAATAACATATATTGTCACAGCAACTGATGATAATAATTGTTCAACAACAACAAGTGTAACAATTAATCAAAACCCTGAAATTAGAATAACCTCATTCAATTTTATAGAACCAACTTGCCACGGAGATAGTAACGGCAGTTTGAGTTTTACAGCAATTGGTGGTGTAGGCGGATTGCAATACGCCTTTAATGGAAGTGCATATAACAGCGACACTTCGCATACTAACTTAGGTGCTGGAACATATCCGCTAAGTATTCAAGATGCATTGGGTTGTGTGTTAGATACGTCATTGACTCTTACTGAACCTGATCCTGTAGGTATTGCTAGTTATGAATTGACACCAACAACTTGCGACGATTCTGAAGATGGGAAAATTGTATTACAGGCAAGCGGAGGTCGTCCGTATTATACATATTATAGACGTCCAGGTATCTCGTTTAATCAATGTGGTATTTTCTATGATTTGAAAAAAGGAGTATACAATATTACTATTGTTGATAGTTCGGGTTGCGAGTATGATACTACGTTTAATGTACTTGCCAATCCTAATTCGTTGCAGACTAGTATAACAAAAACTGATTTGCCCTGCAAAGGATATGGCAATGAGGGGACAGCGAGAGTAGATGTCCTAGGAGGTGTGCCGCCGTTTACATATTTATGGAGCTCTACCCCAGCATCTATGGAAGCTGAAGTAAGAGGTCTACGTTTTGGATATTATTTTGTTGAAGTACTTGATGGTGCTGGTTGTAAAGTGACTGATACGACTTACATAAATCCTGGTGATTGTTGTACGGAAGTCTTCTTGCCAAACGCATTTAGCCCGAATGGGGATGGGCGCAATGATGAGTTTAGAGTACTGAGCACTGCTGGGATAGAACTTCGTCAATTTGAAATATTCAATCGATGGGGTCAAAAAGTTTGGCAAACATATACTTATTCAGATTCGTGGAATGGTAAATTCAAAGGTGAAGATCAGGCTATTGGCGATTTCTATTATGTATTTAGATATAAATGTTTAACAGATCGAAAAGAGTATATCCGTAAAGGGAATTTGACCTTGATACGATAAATTATTCTGGAGGTGTCTTTTTTCAAAGAGACGCTTTCTTTTTTTATTCACATTGATGTATCCAGTATTTTTACCTTACTTTTCAGGTGAGGAAAATTCTTTTCATATTACTATGCTTTACGAACACACTGTTCGCGCAAGAGCCCTTTCATTATTTCATTAATTCGGAGAGCGGTTTACCCACCAATGAGGTTTATGAAATTTTGCTCTGTAAAAAAGACGGTATGCTATACGCCGCTACTAATAAGGGTTTAGCCCGTTATAACGGCAGCACTGTAGAGGAGATTGAAATTCCGGGACACGAAGAATTGTCCATTACCAGTTTAGATGAAGATAAATATGGTAATATTTTTTTCGTAAGTTTTCAGGGAGGGATTTATTGCTATGACGGTCAAAAGGTTTTTCTTATAAAAAAACTATCAGCACAGTTGGGTTATCCGAATGGTGAAATCTTGGCAGATTCTGTTTTTCTTTTTTCAAGAGATAATAAAAGTTTTTATAGATATTATGCACCCACGGGAATATTAGATTCTGTAACGATCAATCTACCGATTCAGAATAAGACCATTCTTACGTTTTATGCTAGTAATTCAAAAGAAGCGTTTATCAGGTTGGATAATAATAGATTTAGCTTTGAGAAGGGGAATATTAGGAGTTTAAAAGAAACAGATTTTTATCCTTTGGCTGAGCTCAAACTAAATAAAAAAAATTATTTTATCGGTTTGAAAAATGTAGACGGTAAGACGAATGAACCGCTGCAGGCTTATTGTTTAGAAAATACAGATGCTGAAAATACACGCGCCATTAGATTAAAAGGAATAGAAGGCGTGCGTGTATTGGCAGCACAAGTTTATACCGAACTACTCTACGTACTTACGGAAAAAGGTGTTTTTATTTATGACAATCAATTTAATTTACAAGCGCATTGGTTTCCTAATTTAAGTATCTCGTTTATACAGCAGGATGCTGCTGGCACGATTTGGTTATCCACTTTAGAGAAAGGACTTATAGCGATTCCCAATAGTAAGGTCCGCTCTACTGAAATTTTTGGTAAGGGCTTGGTTACAAATTTTATAAACAACGGGCAGGGTATATCGTATACCAGTTCAAAGTCGGGTTACGGTGAATGGCCACAAGTGAGAAAACTAAAAGCTCCATTAGGTGGACGGGTTTTTATGTACAGAAGTAATCAATTTGCAGATGCTATTAACTTTGTGAACATAGGAAACAATTTTTTATTCACTCCCCAAAAAAAACCACAGTATCAGTTCGTTGGCCTAGGTTCTAATTTAAAATGGCTCTCTTTTTTTAAGGATACTAAAGACCATTTTGCGAGCACCTCAGCGGGTTTTAGTTATTATGGTAATACAGATCAGATAAAGGAGTTTACTTCAAAATATAAATTTGATGAAGTAACATCACTTAAGGGTTCAATATCAAATTTTAATCAACGGGTTGATGTTCTTCAAAATAAAACCTATTCGCATTACTATAATTCTTCCAGTGGTTTTATTTATGTCGGTACACGGAATGGACTTTATCTTTTTACGCCAGATAAAATGCAAAGAGAAATTAAATGGCAGAAAGAGCGTATTCAATCTGACTTCTTATACCCAAGCACATCAGGAGAGCTTGTGTGGAGTGGCGGTCGCACAGGTCTTTATAAATTAAAAAACGGCGAGGCGACAAAACAATGGTCTGCAGAACAGGGTTTACTAAAAACACGCATAGACCGTTTGCGGCAACAGGGTGATACCCTTGTTATAATTTTTGAAAAAGGGGTGCAACTTTTTACAGAAAAAAGCGGCGTGTTTGCTACCTATTCTGCTGCTAACTATTTGCCCAAAGCGGTGTGTATAGATGCTTTATTATATCAGAACGAATTGTATGTTTCTACTACAAAGGGTGTATTTATATTGCCTATACAAGAAACTAAAAAATCAAAATTATATGCAGCTATTGCATCCTTATGGTCTAAAAATAAAAAACTAGAACAAGGAAAAAATATTTCTTTTAGTGATAATTCTTTGCGCTTTAAAATTAACGGGTCGGCGTTAAATAGCCGAGGAAATTTTACATATGAGTATCGATTGCTTCCTGCAGATACTGCATGGACATCGCAGGTTTCCACTAATAATGAAATCCGATTTAATTCTTTACGAGAGGGGCGTTATACTCTAGAGGTAAAACTACAAACAGCTTTCAATGAGAGTGAAGTTGCAACTTATGACTTTACCTTGGCGCCGCCATGGTATCGTTCTTGGTGGTTTTATATCCTTTGTGTGCTAGGGCTTTTGCTTCTCCTTGGTTTTATATTTTACACTCGGCTAAATCAAATTAGAAAAAAAGCTGCTTATGATAAACGAATTAAACAATCTGAAATAACAGCGATTAAGGCACAAATGAATCCGCATTTTGTATTTAACGCATTAAACTCCGTTCAGAATTTAGTAATAAAAAAAGATTTTGAGAACACGAATGAATACCTAGGCATGTTTAGTGATTTGGTTAGGAAAACCTTGGAGAATTCAGGTAAAAATGAAATTACACTGAGCAAAGAAATTGAAATGCTAGAGCTGTATTTAGATTTAGAGAAGCTTCGGTTTGGCGATGAGATACAAGTACACTTTGAAGTGGAGCTAGATGCTCATGAACAACAAGAAATCAAAGTGCCACCTATGCTTATTCAACCCTATGTAGAGAATGTATTTAAGCATGGTTTGCTGCACAAGGAGGGCGAAAAACAAGTACGCATTCTGATAAAAAGAAAGGGGGGCAAGCTACAAGTACAAATAGAAGATAACGGGATTGGTAGAAAAAAATCAGCTGAGCAGAAGGCTCGAAAAAAAGGTGCTGGATTTAGTACGCAAGCCAATCAGAAAAGAATGGACTTATTAAATGAAATTTATAATCAAACAATTGAAGTAGAAATTACCGATGCTTTTCCTGAAAAGGAAAATTGTGGGACGCTTGTTTTGTTGCAGTTGCCAATAAACGAAAATCACGATTAGAAAACCGTAAGCCCCCTTTGGGAAATTGAATTTGAAACATAAACTAAAACATCTTTTACTTGCACTATGATACGAGCACTCATAATAGATGACGAAAAGCCAGCCAGAGAAGTGATGCGTGAGTTACTCACGGCCTACACGCCCGAGGTAGAGCTAGTGGGCGAGTGTGCCAATGTGCCGGATGCGGTGCTTGCTATAAAAAAATTAAAGCCCGATGTCGTTTTTTTAGATATTGAAATGCCTAATTATTCGGGCTTTGAGTTGTTGTCTTTTTTTGATAAAGTAGATTTCGAAATCATTTTTGTTACTGCTTATAGCGAATATGCACTAAAGGCATTTGAAGTTTCTGCTGTCGATTATGTACTGAAGCCTGTGCGTATTTCGCTCTTAAAAAAAGCAGTGGCTAATCTCAAAGTGCGCTTAGATGCGCAAAGTATGCAAGCTCGACTTGATGCACTCAAAGAAAATATGGAGCAAGAAAAACTCCGTAAAATAGCGATTCCACAGGCTGATGGGGTGCAGTTTATTTATATTAATGATATTAGTCACATTGAGGCGCAGCGCTCGTATGCCAAAATATATAAGCAGGATGGAAGTAGTCTTATGACCAGTAAGCCGCTTTCGTATTATGCCGAAATAATTGACGATCAAGAAAATTTTCTGCGGGTCCATCGTTCATTTTTTATTAATCTAAACTTAGTGGCTAGCTACTTAAAGGGAAGTAATAAACTTATTATGGAAAATGAATTAGAGGTAAACATAGCCAGAGACAGAAAGGCAGAAGTGGAAGCCATTTTACTTAAATCCAAGGCCTAAGCAACGCTTCGGGAGTTGTTACTTACCATTCGGAAAATCGATTTTATTCCTCTTGTTTTTAATCGAAATATTTGTTCTTAGAAACAATAAATATTTTTATGAAACGCAAATTTTTACTTTTAGTTTTTTTAGTTTTAGCATGTGCCTCGTCAGAAATACAGGCGCAATGTAGCATTGAAAACGGGTTAATACATTATTACAAATTTGATGGAAACACGGATGATGCCCTAGGCAACAATAATGCTACTCTAAGTTCTACAACTAATACTTCTTATGTTATGTCTAAAGACAATATTGCCAATGGCGCGCTGGATTTAGGCGGTTTTGATAAGTCATTATCTATCACAACTATTCCCGTAGGTACAGATTTTACGATTTCGTTTTGGTTTAGACAATTCAATGGTATTATGACGGTTAATGCGCAAACTACTGGCATCGGGACCTATCATGATGGTACTAATCCTACAACCTTTATTGGCGTAGGTGGTGATATGGCAAACAGTAATTTTGTAAATCCTGGCTTTGGAGTTTTTCGTGAGTTTAACCCTAGCTTCTCGGGTCCGTCTTGGAAGTTTAGTATGAATACTCCTAACGCAAGTTGGAAGTTAGTAACTTTTATAAAAACAGGTGACTCAGTAAGTATTTATGAAGACAATATATTTAGAGGAAAAGAAAAAACGAGTCAGGCAATTACTCAAATGAATTATTTGCTTGGGCAACAAACGGGTTCAGGAAATATTAAAGGGGCAATAGACGATTACAGAATTTATAACCGCGCATTGACTAACGCAGAAATCACACAGCTTTTTAATGGAAAACGAGAATTTCAAATAACGCAAGACTTACAGCCTTTACAAATTTGCCCAACAGAGACAGGTGCAAAACTTACGGTAGTTTGCGACAGTGCGACACAATTTGATTGGTATCAAGACAATAATCTGATAGCAACTACCTCGGTACCCGAATTGGTTTTTGGACAAGTAAATCTAAACACGGCAGGCCAGTATTATGTAATAGCTAAAAATTGCTTTGATGCAGATACGTCAAGCACAGTAGCCGTAACGGTGGGCTACGATGACCTAAGCACGGGCTTAGTGGCTTTTTATCCTTATCCAAATGTTTCCTCTAATCCCGGTACACCAACGGGTAGTCTTTTGCCCAATAATAATTCGCAGGGTATACAGTTTAATGCACCCAATCGTTTTAGCCGTGGGCATAAATCTGTCGGAGTGAGTAATATAAATACTGCCTTGGTTTTTCAAAATAATTTCAGCGACTCTACTTCGACTACTTCTTTTTGGTATCGTTATAATCCAAATAACTTTGGTAGTGTTCGACATTTGGTTCGTTCTACGAACGGCAATTTTGCACCGGTTATAGCTTATCAGGGTAAGATTGGTTATGATGAACCAAGCGGTATTACTTGGAGTACAAATCAAGTTTTTACGCCGAATGCTTGGCATCATATTGTATTAGTACGTGACGGAGCCAACGCAAAAATTTATGTAAACAAACAATTGGTTGTAAATAGAAATAATGCCACTTCTCAACAAGTACATCCTATTACAGGCTTTGGAGGACAAGGAATTTATAAAACGGCTTTAGGGTTTTATGATGATGTCCGCCTCTATAACTATCCCGTAAATCAAGAAATGGTAGACAAGCTCTATTCCGAAATTGTACGTGGCTATATTGAGCGTACAGGTAGTGTGCCAGGCTATACGTTTTGTAATGGAGCGAACATGGAATTATTTACGTACGGTAATACATCAGACACTTTAAATCCGGTGCAGTACCAATGGTATAAAGATGGGCAACCCTTAAATAATAGCAGCCGAGTAAGTGGCGCCCGCACCGATTTATTAAAAGTCTCAAACTTTACCGCCAGCGATGCCGGTGTTTATACCTGCGAGCAAACTACCTCTTGTGTACTGGCAGATAATCCGACGGCTAATGTAATTTACAGTGCAAATGCGGCTCCTGTTTTTTCTGTATCTACCCAGCAGCCCCTTTGCTCAGGTGCTACAGGAACTAATCTAATTAACCTTATAAGCAATGTAGGACCTACACCTACCATACAAGTTATTTATCATAACGGGAATGCTAGTCAAGTAACGAGCCCACATACGGTGGCGCCGGGTAGACATACCTATAGGGTAACGAATACGAGCGATCAATGCCCCGTTACACAAACGGTGCAAGTGATGAATCCGAATGAACCTATAGGCGTTTACGATGAATTTAGTAATCAAAATTGTGGCTCCTTTGCCTCTACGGTTAGCGCTGCTAGTTGTGGATCGGTAAATGGTTCGCAATGGTTTCCGATTATGAATAGCCAAGGCAAAATAGTGGCTTCGGTAAATCCGAATGGGCAAAATTTGGGCTCTGTAACGGCTACCTTGCACAATGAAGTACAAAGTGTTTCGGAGGTAAATAGTAATACAAATCTAAGCGTTTTCAATCCGCGGTATATGCATAAAACTTGGGTTTTAAATGCGGCCAATACAATTACCGGTCCAGTAAATGTACGCTTCCATTATATGCGTGAAGATTTTGATACCTTAAAAGCGGCATCGGCTTGCTTGGGTTGTACGCCGCAAGATTTAATATTAAGTCATCTAAGTGGTAACAATGAAGACTGCGATGCAACCAATACAACACCCACGAATTTTAATTTGTACTGGAATAAAAATGTACCCAATCCTGTGGCTGATAATGCCATGATTCAAAGTCAAGTAACGGGCACATTAAATAATTTATATCATAATCAATCGTTGACAAATTTGGGCGGTGCTAATTCCGCTGGTGTGGAGTACAATGGACAATACTTTGAGGCTGTGGTCAATCAGTTTAGTGAGTTTCGATTGCACATGCTGGGTAATAGTGCAGCACTTCCAGTGCATTGGTTGTCTTTCGATGCATACAAACAAAATGATCAAGTTGTGCTAGATTGGGAAGTAGCGCAAGAAGAAAACTGCGAAGGATATACCATACAGCGTAGCCGAAATACCCGTGAGTGGAAGACCATCGGAACACTAAGTAAAAAGCAAAATGGCTTACAAGAAAATGATTATCACTACTATGATATGCCCAATCAAAATGGGAACTGGTATTACAGAATTATACAAAAAGATATAGATGGAATGCAGTCTTACTCTGACATTCGTATGGTCAATTTTGAAGCACTTACTCAGACGTTTAAGGTGTATCCTAATCCTACTCAGGGAGATGTTTTTTATACTACAACGAATGCTAAGGGTAGTAATATTTTTGTAAGAAGCATGACAGGTCAACTACTATTTACGCAAAAAGCAAGTACTTCTGGCCAACTAAATATGAGTGCTTTACCCGCTGGAGTTTATATGATTCAATACATTACTCCCCAAAGTCAAGAAACGTTTAAACTATTTAAAAAATAAGCGAACCCAATCAATTCTAAATAGCCACATCCTTTTTTAAGGATGTGGTTTTTTTATGTTTACACAGTTCGGAAATTAAAAGTTGCCATTGGGTAAGAATACTTTTTGCGGCTAAAAAACTAATAGACTTTTGTTTTTATAAACAACAAAATAAAACAGAAATGAAAAACGGAATAAAATTGATCTTAACATTCGCACTCTTTTTAAGCACGAGTTTTGGTCTGCTGGCGCAAAACCAATATGAGGCCTTTAAAAATTTAGGAGAAGGGACCTTTCGGGTGTACAGTCTTAAACAAGAAGGAAACGGGTATACGTATTACTACGACTATGAGAGACCTCCAAAGGAAGTGACTTTTGAGAATACGAGTGATATTGCCAGTTTTCTTGTAAAGTCTAGTGTGCATCCCTCTGGTAAAACTTCGTGGGTGTCTGATAAAGACGGTTATCCTACGGGTATGGTAACGGGTAACATAAAACACCCCAAGGTAAAGTATCTGAAAAATAGAACGAACGAAAAAAGTGGTGAGCGAATTTTAGTAGTGGATGGAGCTATTGTGCGATTGTCTCAGTATAAGAGCCCAACAGATTTTACGATAGCAGAGGTCTGGAAGAAAGGTGGCAAATTAAGTAAGCTGAAAGCACTTAAAGAAGCCATGAAAACAGAGATGAAAATGAAGAACGAAAATTGGCCCCAAAAAGTGGAGGCTTACTTAAAAAAGGAGGTGCCGCAGCAGGATGCTAAAATAGCCAAATGGAAAAGCGCCAACCCAAGCTATGAGAAACAACTTGCCAAGGATAAAGAAACTTGGAAAGGCTTATTAAACTGGAGCAGAGAAGAGCAGCGAAAAATTGATAATAGTAAGGTCACGATTACTAACAAGCTGAGCTATCCAGTTTATTATAAAACGAAAAGCGGCGCTTCGCGTAAAATTAGAGCAGGTAGTTTTGAACGTGTAGATTGTAGCTTGAGCACACTTTATCGTTGTAACTCTGCCGGTGGTGATATGACTTTGTTATTAAAGCCTAGTGAGTATTGTGGGAAGTCTTACTTTATAAAATAGAAATACTCCATCAACTTAAGAATCAAGACCTGCCACTGGCAGGTCTTTTTTATTCATTCACAAACTAAAACCTACTATTCATAAATTGAGCTCTATGGTTTAAGGTATAATGTCTTTACTTTATCCATAAGAGTAAAATCTTTTTCATTTGAAAAATGAGCCACGCACTCCGCGTGGCTTATTTAAAGGTTTATTCGACTATTTTTAGGAACGATAATGAAGTGTATTCAATTCATTCTTCTTTTACTATCTCCTACTTTGCTTTTTGCACAGGAGCAATACTATAATATCCTCAATGAGGATAATGGCTTGCTGACCAACGAGGTGTATGATATTCATTTTTCTAAAGAAGGTTTTTTGTACATCGCAGGCGATAAAGGAATCCAAAAGTATGATGGAGCTAAATTGGAGAACATTTTTCCCTCATGGAACAAATCCCTTTCATGGATAATGGATGATCAATACGGCGGTATTATTTTTCAATCGTTTGTAGGGAAGTATTGGCGCTTTGCTCATGATAGTACTACACTAATTTTTGATAATAGTGATGAACTTAAAAGGTATAGGCGCTGCGCAATATCACAAGGCCGTTACCTTGCTTTTCCAGGCAAGAAAAGTATATCGTGGTATGATATCAAGATGGGTACGATTAAAGCTTTTCCTATAAATACTTATAAGAACCGCAGTGGTTATTATAGAGACATGGATGTTATATACTGTAACGAGCAACGAGCATTTGGCAGAATAACGTATAGTCATTTTTTTAGTTTGGATAGAGGAGGAAATTATAAGATTATTTGCCGCAGGAAATTGAAGATGTGGTCAATCTTTACGATATCATTTTGATGAATGGTGTTGAATATTTTATTGTAAAGAGGGGGGCAGGAAGCGGATCTGGGAGTTATAGTTTTTAGATAAGGCTGTATATTAAAAAAGGAGCCATTCGGCTCCTTTTTTCTATTATAAAATATTTGTGATCTATTCTTCTGTTTTTTTCTTTTCAGGTGCTTCGTCCTTTTTTTTAGAGGCTTCTTTTGTTTCCTCCGCTTTTACTTCTTTTCCATCTTCGTTTTTCGCTTCACCCTCTTTTCCGTCACCTTCCGCTTCAGCCGCTTTCTTTTCTTCCTCTGTCAACTCTTTTACCGGAGGTACATAATTGTCTTTCAATTGTACATTAAAAGCCATCATTCCTTTAGGTCCTTTTTTAGTTTCAAAAACAACTTTGTCGTGCTCCGTTATTTCATCAATACAGCTATCAATATGAGTGAAAATACTTTGATTATTCCCACTGTCTACTATAAAGCCAAAACCTTTATCATGATTAAAGAAAGAGACCTTCCCTTTTCTTATTGGATCATCATCTTGTTCAATATTATTTTGAGCACCTAAAACTATATCATCAGCCTCAATCTCAACTTGATTTGTAAGGTCGGGTGGGGTCGGATGAAAAGACCCGTCAGGATGAACATACATTATGTCACTTCCAGACTCCTCTTCACGACGAGCTGCTTTTCTCTCTGCTTTCTCCTCGCGCTTTTTTCGTTTTTTCTTTTCTCTGTCTTTTTTACCGAAACTATCAGCCATATTTAATTAGTACTTTGTTTTGTTGGATAGCATTAATCACATATCCAAAAATTGAAAAGCAAAACTAAACCTTTTTTAACGGGAAGGAACAAATTTTATCATTCCTTATTCCACACTCCCTGTCAGTAATTTTCGATTGACTTAGAGTGAGGCTACACAAAAGATAGAATTACTTTCCGTGTTGTAAACTATGATATGTTTAAATTCACCCATATTGGTGTTAGAGCTATAGGTATAATTAAAGCTTCCTGAAGAAGCGATTAATGGACCGAGATTAATATACTCGTCTGTGTTATTATTTGCTTTGGATAAATATACCGATAAATCAGATCCATTTTCCATTGAAAAGTTTTCAAAACGTAGAACATGGTGAAATGAATTCTTGTATACAATAGCCCTTCCCTGTACCTCGAGGGGTGGGTTTGTGGTAAACATTGCTTGGCCCACTACAACATCATCTGCTGTTGGATGATAAGTAACAAACGCACTTTCTGGTATATTATTCTTATCGTCATTATTACAAGAAGAAATTCCAATAAATGAAACCAAAACGAGAAACAGTGTATATTTTAAATTCATAGGCTTATTTAGACAGATTATTATAAATACTAAATTACGAAATCTTGAGCAATAATGAAGTAGAAATTTATACTCTCATCCGCCATCTGAGTAAAGTGTTCATTTTCAGTAATTCATAAGTTATAATACTAAAACAGTTGAGAATTGAAATAGGAATTATTAATTCTATATTTGAGTTTCTAAATTTCTGGTATGCGTATTATTTATTCTTTTTTGTCAATTTTATTATTATTTGTGTTGGGCTCGTGCCAACATCAATCTACTAATAGTTCGAAGCCAATAGATGTTTCTTTTATAGAATTGAGTTATATGGATACAAGTATTCGTCCTGGAGATAATTTTTATGATTACGCCGGTGGAACATGGCGAAAAAATAATCCAGTACCTGCTTCTGAGACCCGATGGGGCGCTTTTGACATGTTATCTGAATTCAACAAAAAAGTATTGAAAGAACTGACCATAGAAGCATCTGAAAATCCCGGGGCTGAAAATTCTCCGAGTCAAATGGTAGGCGATTTATTTTCAAGTGGAATGGATACCAATAGAATAGAAGAGTTAGGAGTAAAGCCTATTCTGTCGGAATTAGATAAGATTGTCGCAATCAAAACTAAAGAAAAGATTACTACTTACTTAGCAGAATTAACTCAGTCGGGAAGCAATCCATTGTTTCGGTTTTCCGTAAGTACGGATGATAAGAACGTCTCTCAATACCTAGTAAGCTTGCGCCAAGGAGGGTTGGGCCTACCGGACAGAGATTATTATTTAAAGAGTGAAAATCGAGAAAATAATATACGTGAAAAATATAGGATTCATATAGCCAATATGTTTAAGCTTAAAGGTGATAGTGAGGCGGATGCCGCAAATAGTGCTTCCGTAATCATGGATATTGAAACTAAGTTAGCGAAAGCCAGTATGGATCGAACAGAAATGAGAGATCCGTATAAGACATACAATAAATCGGCTTTTGCAGGTTTTGGTAAAAATGCGAAGGTTTTTAATTGGCCAGTTTATTTTGGTGCGGTAGGGGTTGAAAAACAAGATAGTTTGTTAGTTGGTCAGCCAGTCTTCTTCTCGGAGTTGGATAATTTGTTAGAAGCGGTTTCGTTGGATAATTGGAAGACTTATTTCACTTGGCATACTTTAAGAAGAACTTCAGGTTTTTTAAGCAGTGACTTTGTCAACGAGAATTTCGAATTTTTTGGTAAAGCCCTAAGCGGTCAGAAAGAACAAAAGCCTCGCTGGAAAAAAGTATTAGGAGTGATTAATGGAACCGTTGGGCATCAACTTGGTAAGTTATATGTGAAAAAATATTTCACGCCAGATGCGAAAAAAAGAATGGGAGAACTAGTCGATAATTTACAAGACACATTTGGTGAGCGAATTGAAAAACTAGAATGGATGAGTGCAGAAACAAAAGTAAAAGCACAGGATAAGCTTAGCACTTTTGTCAAGAAGATTGGTTATCCAAATGAGTGGCGATCTTATGACGGTTTAGAAATATCAGCTGACAATTATTTAGATAATATCAAAGCTTCGCGAATATTTAATTTTCAATATCAATTAAACAAGTTAGGAAAGCCCGTTGATAAAATGGAGTGGTATATGACACCACAAACGGTTAATGCCTACTACAATCCATCGTTTAATGAGATTGTTTTCCCTGCTGGTATTTTACAATATCCGTTTTTTACACTGGATGCTGATGATGCTGTAATTTATGGTGCTATTGGTGCAGTTATTGGTCATGAAATCACGCATGGTTTTGATGATAAAGGAAGTCAATATGCGGCTGATGGTAATTTAAAAAATTGGTGGACGGAAGAAGATAGAAAAAAGTTTGATGCTAGAACCAAAGTTCTTGAAAATCAATTTAATAATTATACTCTTTTGGATAATAAAACGGTCAATGGGGCACTTACACTCGGTGAAAATATTGCCGATTTAGGCGGTGTTACAATAGGGTATGAGGCTTTTAAGAAAACCAAGCAGGCTCAAAAAGGTGAATTAATTGATGGTTTTACTCCTGAGCAACGCTTCTTTTTAAGTTGGGCACAAGTTTGGCGATTAAATATTGTGGATGAAGAGGCGGCAAAACGATTAGTAACAGATCCGCATTCTCCTGGTATTTTTAGGTGTAACGGTCCTTTGTCTAATTTTGAGCCTTTTTACGTTGCTTTTGATGTCAATGACGCTCATAAAATGTATCGTACTAAAAATGAACGAGTTGTTATTTGGTAAGTTTGTTTTAAATCTACAAGGTGAGCCTTCTTAAAAATGATAAAAACAAAGATTTATTAGTTTACTCAAAAACATAGCTGCTTTATCGGGGGCACAAGTAATTTCAGCAATCTGCAATGCACTGTCTATAATTTTGATAGCGCGACTACTGGGTCCTGAACTGCAGGGAGAGTGGGCCTTATATATTAATGGGTATGTTTTTGGAAGCATTGCTTTGGGGTTTGGTTTGCCTCCTGCAATAAATCATTATGTGGCCGCTAGAAAGTTGGAAAAACAAACTTTAATAAGTCAGATGTTTTTCTTTGTTTTATGTGTTGCAGTTGTTTTTGTTTTGATTGTTTTTGGATTAGGGTTTTTACCGTTGGGAAAAGTCTTTCTACCCGAATTTGGAAATAGATCTTTCGTTTTAGCTGGCATGACGTTGCACTTTGTTTTATTACTATTTAATCAAATGTTGAGCGCCACCTTAATTGCCGAAAAAAAATATTCAATCTCAGCTAAAATCAGCGGAGTATTTGCCTTTTTATTGTTTGTGGGCTACGGCGGGTTGTATTTACTTGGAGAAACGGTGTCAAATATCTTTTTTTATCTTTTTATAATTCTAAACCTCATAGTCTTATTCATTCAAACATTGTTAACGTTACGGGCTATTCTTGCGAATCAAGATTACACGATTCGGTTTGCTTTTCCGCAAAAGAAATTATTATCAACATTAGTAACCTTTGCTTTTTTGGCATACGTGGCTAATTTTATTCAATTCCTTAATTATAAAATGGATGTTTGGTTCATAAGTGCTTTTGATTCTAATAAGGATGATCTAGGTATTTACGCTGTAGCCGTATCGCTAAGCCAGTTAATTTGGTTGATTCCGAATGCGTTTCATACGGTAATATTTACTGAAATTTCAGAAGGTAAAAAAAATAACGAGAAAGAGCGCATTTATAATTGGTCAAAAAAAATATTTCTATTCGCGCTTATAGCAGCGGTAATTGGGTTTGTTTTATCTCTATGGCTTTTACCTATAATTTTTGGTGAACAATATGAATTTGTTTTGGTGGTATTTCCCTATATCTTGCCAGGAGTTGTGATTTTCGCTCCTTCTATTTTGTGGAGTGCTTATTTTGCTGGGAAGAATCGAATTGATATAAATCTGAAATCTTCAATTATAGGATTTGTTGTTGCTTTAGTTGGAGGTTATTTTGTTATCCGTAGTTACGGAATAATTGGTGCAGCAATGGTTGCGACCATTTCTTATTCCCTTACATCATTATACTCTCTTTGGCAGTTTAACAAAATGAGCTAATTATTCAAAATGCCCGCGACTCTCAATGAATTGTAGCTTTTGGAAGGATTTTTTCGTTTTTTTTTAAATTATTTCGCCTTTTCAAAAGGTATAATTTATTGGAAGCCTTATTTTAGTTGCCTTTGCAAGGAAATCGCTTGATTATTTTAGTATCTAAAAAAGAACGTATTTATTTTGATTATTAAAAGGTCTTAGATACTTTTGCCCACTGAAAATACTATAAAATTTAATTATGGCTAGCAAAAAGTACTTAATAGTTTTAGCAAGCATCTTTACCTTGTTCAGTTTTACACAGGTAAATGCACAAAGCTCAGGTGTTTACAACCTTACGAGCTACGACTACACAGATAGTAGTCTTATTCCAGAAAAAAGAATGGATCAACAAAGCGATTTTATGAACAATCGTTACTTGTATCCATCTAAACCAAGAAATCAGTGGGAGGTTGGTCTTTCATTTGGTGCTTTAAATGTTTCGGGCGATGTTCGATCTAGTAACATTTTTAATCAAGCAGTGGATCCAATTAAAACCTTAGCTTTTGGGATTAATGTTAGAAAGGCTTGGGGGTATGTAATCTCTACAAGATTGCAATATCTACACGGCTCTGCTAGTGGTATGAATTACGAAATGGCCAACGGTCATTTGTCAGCCAATACTGGTGTAAACGGTAACCCTTGGAAAAGAGAAGGTTACCGAAATGCATATTATAACTATCATACAAAAGTTCGTCAGTTATCGTTGGATGCAATTGCAGCCTTAAATAATATCCGATATCATAAAGGGTCTAACAAAATGTCTTTATATGCTCTAGGTGGTATTGGAGGTTTATTGTATCAGGCTAATAATGATGTTAAGAATGGAGATAATACCTACATTAATGATTTTGCCGATATTCAAGCTAATAATCAAGCGCCTTCAAATGGTCACATTTTCGAGAAAAGAAAAGACATCAGAACTGCTTTGAAAAATGCTTTAGACGGAGAGTATGAATCTCCAGCTGAAAGACACGGTAATCGTGGTTGGTATAATGACTACACATTCCGTCCAACAGCTAACGTAGGTCTTGGAATTTCTTGGAGATTAGGAAAAAGAGTTTCTTTGAGTCTTGAGGATAAAGTAATATTTACAATGGATGATTTGGTTGATGGTCAGAGATGGCAGAATCAAGATCATGATGCATTGACTCGTGATTTTGACAATATCAACTACCTTTCTTTAGGAATAGGTGTTAATCTTGGTAACAATGCTGTTGCTCCTCTATGGTGGGTTAATCCTAACGAATTCATGTATAATGGTTTAGCTACTGTAGGCAATCCGGTTGGAAAATGTGATGCTGATAAAGATGGTGACGGTGTTTCTGATTGTTACGATCGTTGTGGAGATACTCCTGGTGGTGTAGCGGTTGATACTCATGGTTGTCCATTAGATACTGATGGTGACGGTGTAGCTGACTATAAAGACAAGCAATTAATTACTCCTACTGAGTGTCAGCCTTCTGATGCAGACGGTATTGGTAAATGTCCAGATCCAGAATGTTGTAAGAACGGACCTGTTGTAGGTTGCGGTTCTATAGGTAATGGATCAGTAATGTTCTCTGGTGGATCTCGTTCATTGAGCTCTTCTGCTAAGAATCAATTGAATAATCTTGCTAACTCAATGAGAAGCAATCCAAACTGTAAAGTTGTAGTAATGGGTAACGGAAGTAGTTCTAAAGTAGCTCAACAACGTTCTTGGGATCGTGCAAATGCTGTAATCAATTATATGGTTGACCGAAACGGTGTAGATCGTGGTCGTTTCATTATGCAGTATGGTTTAGGCGGTAATCCAAATGCAGTTGACTATCGTGCAGCTGGAGATGGAGAAACTGGGCCAAGTAACACGCCTCCTCCTTTCCCAAATCTTAAGAGATAATATAACTTTTTGCAAATATTTAGTCGCCACTCAAATGAGTGGCGATTTTTTTATGTTCGGGGTTGACTAGACAGCTAAGAGTTGTTATTGCAAGAACTACTCGTAATGCCATAATCAAATCATAACTGATTGCTCAATATTAATTAGGCTTAGCTCACTGCATAAAATAGTCAACCTAAAAATGCAGAGTAAGATTTAAATATCTAAGGTTTAGTATTTACCTTGTTTCTGAAATTGTAAAAATGATTTCTTGATGTATTCTAAGTATTCATACTCAGTTGCGCCACGCAAAAAGCTTGCATTGGGTCTATAAAGACTCATAAATCGGCGCAAGTCATTTCCTTTGAGATAAGTAATTTTCTCTACAAGTTTTTCATTAAATACGAAGTCAATATATTTTTCACGTTGCCATTTATCGTACATGCGTTGAAAAGCCCATTTTTCTCTATTTTGTTTACTTAATGCGGCTAACGGTAGCGATTTCATATTAACGTCTTCTATTCTTTCACCATTTACAAGAATGCCATAGATTTTATCAAATTTTAGACTATCTAGTTGATAGGCCAATAAATAGCCTTTTACGTCAACCAGTGGACGCTTTAATTGCATGTTTAAGATATAATAGCTAGGCTCTTTTTCGTTTACTATTCGTACCCTTAATTTTTGGTATGTCCTTTTTTCGAATTCTAGAAGTTCACCATTCTTAACTATTATATCAAATAGTCCATCAGATGCAGTTTGAATTTTTTGATCAGAATGAATATTCCTGATAATTACGCTGTCCAAAGGCAGATTGTTCATATCAATAACTTTTCCCTGTATTTTCGATTGACCATAAGTAGTATTATGAACAAGCGCCAGTAAAGAAGCGGTATATATTATTTTACGTAAAATGATGTTAGAATTGAAACTCTAAAATACATTCTATAGGTTGAGTCTCAAGAGTTTTCACAAAAGATTAAACTATACAACAATATTTATCATTCTACCTTTTACAAAAATGAATTTTCGAATAATTTTATCACTAATTAGTTTTTGAACATCATCATGATTAAGAACAATGTTTTTAGCGTCAACTTCTTCTATCTCTGCGGGTAGTTTTAGTTCCATTTTTCTTTTGCCATTAATGGCAATTGGGTAAGTTGTTTCATCTTCTACTAAATATGATTTATTTAATAAAGGGTATGTAGCATTTATTACATAATTGTCGTTTCCGAGACAATCCCAAAGTTCTTGCGAGATATGGGGAGCATAAGGAGAAAGAAGAATCAATACGTTTTCTAAAATAGATTTTTTATTGCACTTCATTTGAGACAGCTCGTTTACACATATCATGAATTGACTAACTGCTGTATTCAATGAAAAACTTTCTGTTGCTTTCTCAACCTTTTCTATTGTTTGATGCAAAATTTTAAGCTCTTCTTTTGTGGCTTCTTTATCACTTGTCTCTATTTTTTCATCATTATGAAATAATCTCCAAAGCTTCTTTAAAAAACGGTGAACGCCTTCAATTCCTTTTGTGTCCCATGGTTTACTGTCTTCAATAGGTCCCAAGAACATTTCATACATTCTGAAAGTATCAGCACCGAATTGCGTTATAATATCATCTGGATTGACCACATTATGCAAACGTTTACTCATTTTTTCTATCTGTTGTCCACAGATAAATTTATCATTTTCTAAAATAAATTCTGAATCGGCAAATTGATTTCGCCATTTACGCAGGGCGGCAATATCCAATTCCAAACCATCACAAAGTGAAAGATCTACATGTAAACTTTCTACCTTGTAATCTGCAATTAATCCCGCACTTACGAATTTGTTCTCTCCCGCTATTCGATATATAATTCTTGAATTACCTTGAATCATTCCTTGATTCACTAGTTTCTTATACGGCTCATTAAAAGAAATGAATCCTAAATCACTTAGCACTTTACACCAGAAACGTGAGTATAATAAATGGCCTACTGCATGTTCTGCACCACCAACATAAAGGTCTACTTGATTCCAATAATCAGATTTTTCTTTACTACAAAACTCACTTTCGTTTTTAGGGTCCATATAGCGCAAGTAGTACCAACTGCTTCCTGCGTATCCCGGCATAGTATCAGTTTCTCGAATACTACCTCCTATATTCATCCAATCGCTTAAGTGCGCCAAAGGACCTTTTCCTTCAGGACCGCGATCATAAGAATCAATTTTTGGTAATATGTGAGGAAGTTCTTCAGCTTCTATACTGCCGTCCTTATTATATCGAATAGGAAATGGCTCACCCCAATAGCGTTGTCGACTGAAGCCAGCATCGCGCATTTTGTAATTTACCTTTTTGTAACCGCATTGGTTAGTACTTAATTTTTCTAATGCCTTTTGAAATGCAATATGACCCGATGTGCCTGTAAGAAAGTCTGAATTAATTAATTCAATATTTTTATCCGTGCAAGCCGCGCTAGAAATATCAGTTTCCTTAAAAATATTAGGAATAGGAATTTCGAAGTGATTAGCAAATGCAAAGTCTCTTTCATCACCTGATGGTACGGCCATTATTGCACCTGTGCCATAATGAGCCAGAACATAATCTGCAATCCAAACAGGTAATTTTTCTTTAGTGAAAGGGTGTTCGGCATATGCTCCTGTAAAACAACCACTAATATTTTTTGTTTCAGCCATTCGCTCTCTTTCCGAACGTCGACTCGTTTTAGCAATGTAAGCGTTAATATTCTTTTGTTGCTCCTGACTTACAATTTGCTGAACCAATTCATGCTCAGGCGCTAAGACTAAAAAGGAGCTCCCAAAGATTGTGTCCGGCCTGGTTGTATAAACTTCTACCGAATGATTTGAGACCAGGAGATTAAAACTTACAATTGCTCCTTCACTTTTTCCTATCCAATTGCGTTGCATATCTTTTAATGGCTCAGGAAAATCTACATTTTCAAGGTCATTTAAAAGCCGATTGGCATAACTAGAAATCCTAAGAAACCATTGCATCATTTCTTTTCGCTCTACAGGATGTCCGCCTCTTTCTGATACACCATTTACAACTTCATCATTGGCCAGAACAGTTCCTAGCGCTTCACACCAGTTTACATAACTAGTTTTGCGGAAAGCAAGTCTAAAGTTCATAAGAATTTCTTCCTTCTCTTTATGGGTGAAAGATTGCCACTCTGTTTCAGAAAATGAATTTTCTTCATTAGAAAAACCTTCCTTTTCAAATTTGGCAACTAGTTCGCCAATTGGTTTTGCTTTGTCCTCAGCTTTATCATAATAACTATTGAATAGTTGAAGAAAAATCCATTGGGTCCATTTATAATACTCAGGTTTTGAGGTGTTGACTTCACGAGACCAGTCGTAGCAGAAACCAATTTTGGCCAGTTGTTTTTTATAGCGTGCAATATTTTCTTCGGTGGTTTTGGCAGGGTGTTGGCCAGTTTCTATGGCGTATTGTTCTGCCGGCAAGCCGAAAGCGTCAAAGCCCATTGGGTGTAAAACATTAAATCCTTTTAATCTTTTGTATCGGGCATATATATCTGAGGCAATATAACCTAGCGGATGCCCAACATGTAAGCCTGATCCTGAAGGGTAGGGAAACATATCAAGGACGTAACATTTCGGTCTGGAAGCATCCTCGTTTACTTTGTAAACCGCGTCTTTATCCCATTTTTTCTGCCATTTCGTTTCAATAGCCGAAAAGTCATATTGCATAGTGATTAATTTTTAGAATTTTCAATTGTCAAATATAATTTGGATTACTCACAAATCTCATTATCATCATACTTGAACAAAGCTTGTTTCTTTTTTTTATTCTTGCTGAGCTTAACAATTACACGAGCAGAAAGTGAAAAGTAAAAATCGTTATTGTTGATATTACCTCGTTGTTGTCCAGGACGAAATGCTCTATTAGCATCAATTAGTTTAGATTTATTATTGAGCATTTTTGCCAAGGTTGCATTCTCGGGTGTGAGATATTTATCAAATAAATCGGGCTCAATATATAGAGTGCTTAAATCATCTAGATAATCGGTATTTAAGATCCGTCCAACATACTCAAAACCTGCAGAAACTGTTTGACTGATTTCATATTTTAACCCTATGCCAAAGGGCATATTCCACTGCGAAAGTTTATAAACTTCTCGATTAGGATATTCTGTGAATCCCTGTCCTTCAAGCGATAACGGCTGTAAGTCAATCCAAACATCTTCTTCTAAAATTGGATCGAAAATTGATCCTTGGGGGTTAAACGAATATCGACCAATCCCAATCAAGCCGTAAGGTTGAAAGTAGCTGTTGTGCAGTTTCTTTTCGTATGAAAAGAATTTAAATGGGTAAATTTCAGCCATAATAGAACCTTCGCTAATAGTCGATTTGAAATCTAAATTCCTAACAAAACGACTATAGGCAGGGTCGTTTACATCTTCAAAAAAAGTATTTTTATCGCTTCCGGCTATTTGTCCGAAAACATAGCTCAATCGAACTCCAACGGCCTCTTTTCTGATATGCGAATAGCTAAAGCCATAGAAGAACTTATTCTCCTTAAAATCAATATGCCTCAACGGATTGTTTTCATTGCTACTGCCTCCACCAAGGTCGCCCAGATAACCAGATTGTCCAAACTGGAAGGCAAAAAATGACTTCTTTTTTTCTGGAGGCAACATTCGTTTTATTCTTTTTCTTACGACTGGGTTCGCGTAATAATCAGGATATATTGAAGATTGTAATTCTTGTTTAATTGGCAGTTTGTCTGGACTAGTTTCTTTTTTTACAATTTTAGTCTTTTTCTTTTTAGGTAAGGACTGCTGTTTCTTGTTGACTTTCAGCTTCTTTTTTTGATCAACTTGTTTGCTCTTTTTTACAATTTTTTTTGTCGGATTTTTAACCGTTTTTTTCTTTTCCTTTTTTACACGAGCTGCTTTCTTCTTCGGTTTCGCAAGAGGTGTCTTTTTTTCTTTTTTCTTTTTCTCGTTCTTTGTTACAATAGAAATGTCCTTTCTTCTTTTCTTTCTTGGCTTCTTTATCTTTTCCTTTTTCGGTTTCTTTTGATGAGTAGCTACTTTTTTCTTTGGAAGCTTATTGGTATTCTTTGTTTTTTCTTTTCCTTGAGATGCATCTTTCTTCTTTGATACTAATTTATTTTTCAGCTTCTTTTTCTTTTTTAAATAAGCCTTTCGAGCCGCTGCCGCTTTTTTACTAGCTATGGCAATACTGTCTCTAATTCGTTCTCGTTGTTTTTTTCGAAGTACAAATTCTTTATTTCTTTTACGGTCTGCTTCTCGGATTTTTCTTTTAACTTCTCTAGTGCTATCGGCTTTTCGCAAGCGTTCTGCTTGTCTAAGTTTTATAACTACGGCCATCGAATCTTGCCTTTTTTTGATAGCTATCTTTCTAAGAGAAACTCTTGTGCTGTCAGCTTTTCTTTTTAACTCTTGCTTGAAGCGTAGACTATCCATTTTGGACATAGACTGCGCTACACCTTGCATCTGTGAAAGGGATAATAAAACAGAAAGAGTAATAAAAAATTTCTTCAACAACTGATAATAAAGTTAATTATTTTCTGTGGCATTATTCCACATTAAAAAAGATTTAATAAATCCTTCTAAATCGCCGTCCATAATGGGTTGTACGTTGTTTACCTCAAAATCAGTACGATGATCTTTTATCATTTTATAAGGGTGAAAAACATAGGAGCGTATTTGAGAGCCCCATTCAATTTTTTTCTTGTCAGCATTGTTTGCACTTTTGATTTCTGCTCGCTTCCGAATTTCTTCCTCATATAAACGGGACTTTAGCATTTTTATAGCTTTTTCTCTGTTTTCTCCCTGTGTTCTGCTTTGCTGACATTCGACAATTATACCAGAGGGAGCGTGTGTAAGTCTCACGGCAGTCTCCACTTTATTTACATTTTGGCCACCTTTACCACCGGATCTAAAAAAATCCCATTCAATGTCAGCAGGGTTTATTTCTATTTCAATGGAATCATCAATTAGAGGGTAAACCGTTACAGAAGCAAAAGAGGTATGTCGTCGATTGGCACTGTCAAATGGTGAAATTCGAACGAGTCTATGCACACCATTTTCTCCTTTCAGTAATCCATATGCAAAAGGACCATTTACTTCTATGGTTACCTGTTTTATGCCGGCACCATCACCCCATTGCGTATCTAAGTTTTGTATGGAAAAACCTTGCTTTTCGCTATACATTTTATACATGCGCAAAAGCATTTCTGCCCAATCTTGACTTTCGGTGCCCCCAGCACCTGAGTTAATCATAAGAACGGCTGGCATTTCGTCCTCATCCGCTGAAAGCGTCGATTTAAATTCAAGGTTTTCTATACTGTCCTTAGCATTGGAAAACGCAGTTTGAACTTCTTCCTCTTCTTCTTCTCCCTCTTTCCAGAAATCAAAAAGTATAGCAAAATCTTCTATCTTTTGTTCGGTTTGGGTGAACAGATTTAACCAATATTCATATCCTTTCGTTTCCTTCAGAATTTGTGTGGCGCGTTTATTATTGTCCCAAAACCCCGGAGCTGTGCTTAACTGTTGGTTATTGGCAATTTGTTGTTTTTTATCTTCAATGTTTAGATAATTTTTCAACTGTAACAGTTGTTTCCTTAATTCTTTTATCTGCTCCGTCGTCATATTCTACAAGTGTAAAAATAATGTGAACTAACAAGGAGATAGGATTTAAACAACATTCTTTTATAAACAACTAGGTATTTTTGTTAGGTAAAAAATTCTACCATGTTCAAATATTTTCTTTCATTGTTTCTTATGGTTTCTTCGGTACAGCTCATGGCTCAAGAAGTAATTGAAATGACAACGCCCCTTGGTGCTAAAGAAGCGTTTGAATCATTTTTGAAAAAAGACAAATTTGGACCAGATGATTTTGGAGGGATCAAGAAAATGAAATATAACGGGATTAAAAATGAAAATCTTCGGTCGGCGTTAACGGAGAAAGTGAATAAAATAGGAGAAGACTTTCAGCAAGTATCTTCCGAAGAAATTCCAACAGATCGTAAATATCAAAGAAAAATAATGTTCGGACTTTCAACCTTTAATAATATTAAATCTCAATTGTCTCAACGGGATAGACAAAGAGTTTGTCAATATATTATTGAATTAATGGATATCATTGATTTGAAAAGTTCCGCTGGTCAACTCATGATGTTCGCTTATGGTTTCGATCCTTCTACTATCAAGACGGATCAAAAAAAGAAATAGACTAATTCGATTGAATTTTTTCAATAATATTGCTAGTTGAGAAACCTTCCAAAAAAGGAATGATTTTTACTTTTCCATTATTAGCTTTTACTTCATCTGCACCTACAATATTTTCTTCTGTGTAGTCTCCTCCTTTTACCAGTATGTCGGGTTTGATATTGACTATTAAATTTAATGGAGTGTCTTCTTGAAACAAGATAATATAATCAACCGAAGTCAAGGCACTTAACACCAAAGACCGTGCATTTTCCGTTTGAATAGGACGGCTGTTACCTTTAAGTCTTTTTACAGATTCATCAGAATTTAATCCTAAAACTAATAGATCTCCTAATTGTTTTGCTTTTGAAAGGTAATCTGTATGTCCAGGATGAAGAATGTCAAAGCAACCATTTGTAAAGACAATTTTTTTATTGTTTAGCTTTCTATCTTTTTCAATTAGAAAATCTTCGAGTGATAATATCTTATTCTCCATCTGCTTCGTCTTTTTTTCGATTTAGAATGGGTAATAGAATTAAAGATATCACACCGCCGGTAATCAAAACAATTGTTTGTGCTGCCCAAGAAACATTGGCATAAGCAAAAGCAAGAGGCTTTTTAATTTGATACATTTCTTGCAATGTGAGCGAAACGAAATATTGAAACGAACCCATGCCGCCTGGGGCAGGTACTACAAAACCAATAGTGCCAAACGAAAGAACGGACAAGCCTTCTCTGAAAGAGAGGAAATTCAAATCTTTAAAAGCCCAAAAACCCAAAGTAGTCATGAAAAGATATAACAGCCAAATTCCAGCTGTGTAGCCCAGAAATAGCCATGGATTTTGCAATTTGCGTATTGAGCCAAGACCTTCTAGAATATTTTTTATAATGTTAGATAATTTACTCTCTGAACTAAAAATTTTCTTCCTTAAAGCAATTACTAAAACCACTACCAAAAGTAATCCGAGCCCTACGGCAAGTAAACCAGTAGCAGAAAATCGATTAGCAAGCGGAGTTAATAAATTTTCTTGTACAAAAGAATTTACAGTGCTGTATTCTACTAAATAGGTAAGAAAAAAAACAACCAATAGTGTAACCAAATCAAAAGCTCTTTCAGCTATCATAGTGCCGGCTAATTTGTCTGCTGGCACTTTTTCGTAAACAGATAAAACTCCACAGCGAGCTACTTCTCCCATGCGCGGAGTAACTAAATTCACCAAGTAACCAATCATAATACTCAAAAAAGTATTTTTGGCTTGCACTTGATAACCCATAGGGTCAATCAGCATTTTCCATCGCAATGCTCTTATATAATGACTGCCGATACCACCTATAAATACTAATGCCAAAGGCCACACTTTTACGCCTTTCACGTAGCCCATCATTTGTTCAAAAGGAATTCCTCTACTCGCTAACCAAAGAAACAATACAGCTACTGCTAAAAAAATGATGTACTGAACTATTTTTTTCCAGTTAAGCGTTACTCCCATTTCACCTTAGGTTAGTTGATTGTTGTCATCAGGAAAAATAACGGTTGGCTCATATTTTCTAGCTTCAGCTTCTTCCATAAAACCATAAGCAATTATAATTACCGTATCGCCCACTTCTACTTTTCTTGCAGCTGGGCCATTTAAACAAATTACACCACTGCCTCTTTTGCCAGGTATGACATAGGTTTCGAGTCGTTCTCCATTATTTACGTTTACGATTTGTACTCGCTGATGGACAAATAAATCGGCGGCATCTATTAAGTCTTCGTCAATTGTAATGGAACCAACATAATTCAAATCAGCCTCGGTTACTTTGACGCGATGAATTTTTGATTTAAAAGTTTCTACTAACATAATTTAAAACGTAAAGGTAATTAAATAAGCATGATTCCTTTTAAATGCCAATATTATCTATCAGTCTTACTTCCTCTATAAAGGCCGCGGCAATGAGTCTCATTGTTTTATCATGATCAAAATCTTTAATTTCTGTTAGATTAGAAGCATTACAAAGGGCGATATACTCTGGGGTAAAGTCATTTTCAATTAGCATTTGTTCAGCTTCTTTTTTTAATACTTCAAATTTGACATTATCCGCATGGTCTCGAATATGACAAAGTGCTTTATAAAAAGTAGCGGCTTTGATTTTTCCTTCCTGGCTCAATCTCATATTTCGGGAGCTCCTGGCCAGTCCACTTTCTTCGCGCAGTGTGGCACAAGGGACCAAAACTGTTTTGTGATTTTTAAGATCAAGCAGACATTGAACAACCGCAATTTGTTGAAAATCTTTTTCGCCCATATAAATATGCTTGGGTTTTAACAAGTTGAGAAAAGTTTCGATAATATGGCAAACTCCTTGGAAATGCCCTGGACGATGTTCCCCTTCAAGAATATTATCTAAAACGCCAATATCATAAAACGGTAAAGCCTCTGTACCATTCGGGTAGATTTGTTCTACACTTGGGGCAAAAACCGCATCGGTATCAACTTTCTCTAATAATTTCAAATCTTCATCTAAAACTTTAGGGTAAGAGTCAAAGTCACTTTTTTCATTAAACTGGGTTGGATTCACAAAAACACTGCAAATAACAGTATCATCTTGCTTTTTTGCTTGCTCTAGTAGCGATAGGTGTCCGGCATGCAAGGCACCCATAGTTGGGACAAAACCTAATGAATTCGAACTGGGTAAGCTAGCCAAGTAGTCATTGAGGCCTTTTTGGGTGTTTATTATCTTCATTATAGAAATGCTAATTGTGGTGAAACAAGCTGTGAATGTCTTTAATTTTTATTAATTTCGCAAATCTTATTTCGTTTTCAAAATTAACTGTCGAATGACCCCACAGCAAAAGAAAAAGATACTTTATATATCTCACGAATTTCACCCGTATAACATCGAGACGGAAATGGCTGAAGCCCTAAACGGACTGGCCGTATTGTCTAATAAAGAAGGATATGAGGTGCGTTGTATCATGCCAAGATTTGGTACTATTAATGAACGTCGTCATAAACTACATGAAGTAGTTCGTCTTTCTGGAATTAATATACATGTAGATCGTGAAGATTATCCCTTGATTATTAAGGTGGCTTCATTGCCCAATGCGAGACTGCAGATGTACTTCATGGACAATGAGGATATGTATAAGCGTAAACAAGTATTTTATGATGAGGATGAAAAATTCTTTGAGGATAATGCTGAGCGCACTATATTCTTTTGTAAGAGTGCCATCGAAACAGTGAAAAAATTTGGTTGGCCTCCAGACATTATTTACATACATGGTTGGATGTCAGGTTTGATTCCTGCTTTGATAAAGCATCAATTTAAAAATGAGCCCGTATTTGCTGAGACGCAAATCATTTATTCTGTATCCAAAGAAATGACAGCCGAAAGCTTAGGCAAGCGTTTTCCTGAGATGCTAGAAAATAGTACACAGCTGAAAGCAAAAGCCATTGAGCCTTTTAAAGGTGGAAGCAATAATGATATGTACCTAGGCGGTGCAAAGAATTCGGATGTGGTTTATTTTTCTCATCCTGAAGTTTCTGATAAAATCACAAAGTCAGTAAAGAACACAAAAAGCAAGAAAGTGTTAAAATTTAATCCTGAAGAAGAAGATTTAGCGACTATCATTGACCTTTACTCAGAATTAGTTCCTGACGAAGAAGAGGAATAGAAAATAAAGTTGATGAATAAAGTTGCTCAAGTTCGAATTATGAATGCAAGACTTGTTTGGGTAGGGATGTTGATGGTAGCAATAACACAACTAACTTCTTGTAAAGAAAATACCATTCTTCCTCCAGATTTAGTGCCGGATGTAGATAACATAAATACGTTTCAACAGGATACGTTTTCAGTTATTACGCATACGGTTTATAAAGATAGTTTGCTAACGGGCGGTGTTTTAAATGGCGTTAACCGAGGAGCAGATGCTGATTTTTCACATGCTATCGGAACTATTTTAGGCGGTGCCTCGGGTGATGCCGTTTTCGGTAAAACGATAGCTTCGGTTTATTTGCAAGTTAGACCACCATCTCCTGCTTACTCGTTTACAGGCACCAATCAAACGATTGATTCGGTTATTCTAGCCGTTAATTACGAAAGTGCTTATGGCGACACCATAATGGCACAAACACAAGATTTTAATCTATATCGAAGTACTAGCAACTTAAGATTTGATTCAGTTTATTACGAATTTGCTGAGGCGAATATTACAGGTGCAGGATTAGAAGACATCAAGGCGAACGTTAACTTCAATTCTATACGAACAGATTCGCCTACAATTGACGGTGTTACATTACGCCCAAGAATTGACTTTAAGTTGTCAAATACCTTTATAACTGACTTACAAAATCAGACATCTGCTACAGGCTTTCTGGACTATCCTTCATTCATGAACTGGTTGGGTGGATTTTATATCACACCGGATTCTACAAAGGGAAATACCCTTGGTTATTTTGATACAGATAATGCTACTATGTTTGTTTATTATCGATATTTAAATTCTAATAGTGACTCAGACACAACAGTAGCCATTTTCCCATTTGATGCCAGGTATTGTGCCAGATTTAATAATATTAAAAGAAATTATACGGGTTCACCCGCATCTAATTTCATTCAGACCGGAGCCTTAGGAGGAGATTCATTACTCTTTGTACAAGGAGAACCGGGATTAGCTAGTTTGATTCGTTTTCCAAATATTGGTCAATTTCCAAATGCTATTATAAATAAAGCTGAATTGACGCTTACTGTAGTATCACCTTTTACAAATTTTACTGATACGATGAGTTATAATATTCCGCCCCAGATGCAATTGGTTTATGTAAATGAAAATGGTGAAGACGAGGTATTACAAGATTATTTGCAAGTAGGAGCTGTTCGGGTAGGTGGAATTAGAAATTGGGCTACTTTAAGTGGTTCTCAAAAAATACAATACAAATTTAATATTTCGCATACGATTCAAGATGCGGTAACCATGCAAAACAGCAATTTTGCCTTGAAAATGTCAGGAGCTAGAAATGATAATCCAGCATCGAATCGAGTGGTTTTAAGAGGTAGCGGATCAAATGTTACATTGGAAAAACCAAAATTAAATATTATTTTCACGAAAATTCAATAAGAAACTATGTGTGGGATTGTAGGATATATTGGGCCAAAGGAAGCTTATCCAATACTAATTAAAGGACTGAAGCGTTTAGAATACCGAGGTTATGATAGTGCAGGCGTTGCACTTTTAAACGGTGAATTGACCATTCTTAAAAAAGAAGGTAAAGTTTCTGATTTGGAAATGCATGCCGAAGGAAAAAATAAAACGGGCACTGTTGGTATCGGACATACCCGATGGGCAACTCATGGAGAGCCTTCTGATTTAAATGCTCATCCTCATGCCTCTAATTCTGCAGAGCTTGCCATTATTCACAATGGTATTATTGAAAACTATGCTTCTCTCAAAACAGAGCTCATTAAACGAGGTTATACTTTTTCGAGTGACACCGACACGGAGGTTTTGATGAATCTAATTGAGGATATCAAAAAAGAAGAGAATGTAGATATTGAGGAAGCATTGCGAATTGCGTTGAATGAAGTTATTGGGGCCTATGCGATTGTGGTTATTGATAAAGCGAACCCCGATAAAATTATTGCTGCAAGAAAAGGTAGCCCACTAGTAATCGGAATTGGTGATGGCGAATTTTATGTAGCCAGTGATGCTTCTCCGATTGTAGAATTTACAAAAGAGGTAGTTTACCTAAATGATGAAGAGTTTGCCGTTTTGAACAGAAATGGTGAAATGGATATTAAGACGTTGGGGAATATCAAAAAAACGCCTTATGTCCAAAAGCTGGAGCTGGAGTTAGAAACCATCGAAAAAGGTGGTTATGACACATTTATGCTCAAAGAAATATATGAGCAACCAAAAGTAATAGGTGATGCACTACGTGGTCGAATGAATGCCAAAGAAGGTTGGATAAAATTAGGCGGTGTCAGCGAATTTGCCACCCGAATAAATAATGCAGAAAGATTATTAATAGGAGCTTGTGGTACATCGTGGCATTCTGGTTTAATTGCTGAATACGTAATTGAAGAATTGGCACGAGTGCCAGTGGAGGTTGAATATGCCTCTGAGTTTAGATATCGAAATCCTATCGTAAATTCTAAGGATGTGATGATTGCAATTTCTCAATCAGGAGAGACAGCGGATACCTTAGCAGCTATTGAAATTGCCAAAGAACGTCAAGCGCTAATTTTTGGAATTTGTAATGTAATTGGTAGCTCAATTTCTCGAGTTTCTCATGCAGGTGCTTATACACATGCCGGACCGGAAATTGGTGTGGCTTCTACAAAGGCATTTAGTACACAAGTTGCAATATTGATGCTCATGGCATTACAATTGGCTCAAAAGAAAGGTTCTATTTCTGCTTCAAGACTTCGTCAAATTCTATATGAAATGGAAGAAATTCCCAAGAAAATAGAAGAGGCACTGAAATTAAATGATCATATTGCTACGATAGCTGAAAAATATTATGAAGCGGAGAACTTCCTTTACTTAGGACGTGGTATCAATTTCCCGGTTGCCTTAGAAGGTGCTTTGAAGCTTAAAGAAATTTCATATATACATGCCGAAGGGTATCCTGCTGCGGAGATGAAACATGGTCCGATTGCTTTGATTGACGAGAATATGCCTGTACTGTTTATTGCTACGAATAAAAGTGCGCATGAAAAAATAGTATCAAACATACAAGAAGTTAAAGCGCGTAAAGGAAAAGTAATTGCAGTTATTAATCATGCTGATGAGGTTATTGAAGGCTTGGCTGACGATGTAATTCGAGTTCCAGAAAC
>CAYMFF010000021.1:0-6463 GCA_964389575.1 uncultured Chitinophagaceae bacterium | reverse complement strand
GCGTCCCAAATAACTTCGGTCCCATCATTGCTTTTTAATACAAATCGAGAAAGGACAAACAAGTAATCTGACAATCTATTTAAGTATTGAACAATCAATTGATCAATAGACTCTTCGTTGGTTAATGCTACCGAAATTCTTTCTGCACGACGGCAAACGCAGCGCGCTATATGAATTTTAGAAGCATTGGCATCGCCACCAGGCAGAACGAAGTTGGTTAATGCTGGCAAGGTTTTTTCCATGGAATCAATTTTTTCTTCTAAAAAAGTGATTTCTTCTTCTTTCAAATCGGGTAAGCTCATTTTTACATCTTTAGTTGGCGTTGTTGCCAAATGAGAACCAACTGTAAATAAGTAATTTTGAATTTTATAGATTTCAGCCTCATGTTCTTTTGAGACGCAATCTCTGATTTGGCCTAACCAAGAGTTTAACTCGTCCACAGTGCCATACGCTTCTATTCTTATATGATTTTTAGGAACGCGTGTTCCACCTAATAGAGCTGTTTCTCCTTTATCTCCCGTTTTGGTATAAATCTTAAATGCCATGAAAGGTAAAGGTCAGAATTCAATAATCAAATACCAAAAACTTCTAGGCTAAATCAAAGAATTATCCTCTTGATTTGTTTTTGCGATAGGAACAACGGATTCTTTAAACGGCGCATCAGCAGCATTTATTGATGTCCTTATATTTTGAGAGCTTTCTATTATCCCATCACGCAATCTAATAATTCGCTTTGCTTTTTCCGCTATATCTTCTTCGTGAGTAACTAAAATTATGGTATTACCATTATCGTTTAAATCTTTAAAAATATTCATAATCTCGTGCGAAGTTTTTGTGTCTAAATTACCGGTTGGTTCATCTGCCAAAATAATGGAAGGGTTGTTGACTAGCGCTCTGGCAATAGCTACTCGTTGACATTGTCCACCAGATAATTCATTGGGTTTGTGATCTGCACGGTCAGCCAATTCTACCATAGCTAATTTTTCTTGAGCAATGTGAATCCGATCTTTTTTGTCCACACCAGCATAGACTAAGGGTAAAGCAACATTGTCCAGTGCGCTCAATCGTGGTAATAAATTAAACTGTTGAAAAACGAATCCAATTTCTTTACTTCTAATGCTTGCTAAAACGTTTTCAGGAAGGGTACTTATATTTTGATGATTCAAAATGTATTCACCCGATGTTGCGGTATCAAGACAACCAATAATATTCATTAAGGTAGACTTGCCTGAACCTGAAGGTCCCATAAGTGCTACATATTCTCCTGAATTGATTTGTAAAGAGATTCCTTTGAGAACATGAACGCTTTGTTTGTCCAGATAATAATCTTTAATTAATTCTCTTATGGTAATTACCTCTTGCATCCTAAAAAACCTACATCAAAATTACTACATTTGCGAGTATGCTATCTGAAGTTATTGCGTATTTTTCAGACTTTACATGGAAGGATGTTATAGATATCTCAATTGTTTTTTTACTCATCTTTCAGCTGTATCGTTCAGTAAAAGGGAGTATTGCTTTTAATATATTTATCGGGTCCTTAATAATTTATGTGCTTTCCTTAATAACGAATAAGCTGGACTTAAAGTTTACAGGGGGGATGGTCAATCGTTTCATAGAGATTAGTTGGGTAGGTTTAATTATTCTCTTTCAACCAGAAATAAGAAAATTTTTGATTAATCTCGGAAGAAGGCCTGCAAGTAGTTTTTTTAAACCCTTTTTCAAAGGAAGTGGGATTCAAAAATATCATGCCGAAGAAGAGGTGATTAACGAAAGTATGGAAGCGATTCATAAATTCATAGAGCAAAAAGTAGGTGCTACATTAGTTATTGCTCGTTCTGATAAATATCAATTGGATACCAACACAGGCGTTTTGATTAATGGGTTGGTTTCATCTGAATTATTAAATAGTATTCATTCGCCAGAAAGCCCGTTAAAAGAGGGAGCTGTATTAATAGACAATAACCAAATCGTGGCTGCAGGGATTACACTGCCGATTAGCGACAGTCAGAAAATGGCTTCGCATCGTGGTCTTCGGCACCGAGGTGCTTTAGGTGCGGCTGAAAGCGGAGAAGTAATTGCCATCGTAGTTTCTCAAGAAACACAAGAGGTTTCGGTGGCCAAGGATAAAGTGCTGATGGAAGCGTTGAATTTAGAGGAAGTTAAAAAATTGATGTATGAAGCTTTGGTAGGATAGTGCCAAACTATCTTTTATTTAGCTCATCGCGAATAGCCGCTGCCTTTATGTAATCTTCATTTTCGATAGCTTCATTCAACATTTCATTCAATTCTTCCGGACTCATATCCTGAAGAGAATTGTCATTGGAGCTTGAAGTTTGAGCGGTGGCCGGCTCATAATTAGCAGCCTTTTCTTCTTCCTTATTTTTATCTACATAACCAGCATTACTTAATATACTTTCATAAGTAAAAATGGGTGTATTAAAGCGACTAGCCATTGCTAATGCATCAGAAGTTCTAGAATCAATTTCTTTTTCACCTTCAGGTGATTTACAGATTAATTTAGAGTAGAAAATGCCTTCCTTTAATTTATAGATTACAACCTCCTTTAAATCAATTGAAAAAGTTTCCATCATATCCTTCATCATATCATGCGTTAGCGGACGAGAATTTTTGACATTTTCTAAAGAAACGGCAATAGCTTGCGCTTCAGAGTGACCAATAATTATTGGAATGCGTCGAACGCCATCGGTTTCACCAATAACTACTGCATAGGAGTGAGAACCGCTAATACTATTTGTTAGCGCAACAATCTCTACTTCTATTTTGTAACCACTCATGAGATAAAATTAATTTGCTTGTGCTGCTTTGAAATCATTTAATGCTGCCGTTAACTTCGGTAAAACTTCAAAGGCATCGCCAACAATTCCATAATCTGCTGCTTTAAAGAAAGGCGCTTCAGGATCGGTATTGATCACTACAATTGTTTTAGAACTATTTACACCAGCCAAATGCTGAATGGCTCCGCTGATACCGACTGCAATATAAAGGTTCGGACGAATGGTGCCGCCTGTTTGACCTACATGCTCATGATGTGGACGCCAATGGCTATCCGCCACAGGACGACTGCAAGCTAAAGTTGCTCCAATGGAAGCGCCTAGCTCTTCTAAAATTCCCCAGTTTTCTGGACCTTTTAAACCCCGACCACCACTTACCACTAATTCAGCTTCTCCTAAAGGAACTGTATCTCCACTGGCTGTTTGCGCAGTTTGATTTGTAATAGTAGCATCATCTATTGCTACTTCTAAATTTTCTACAGCACCTGCTTTTGCACTTTCAGTTATCCCAACTGAGTTTGGCGTTATGCTAATAATTTTTTTATCCGTTTTGATATTTACGTGTGCAAATGCTTTGCCACTAAATACACTTTTCTTGATAGAACCATCATCAGCAGGTAATGCAATTGCTCCGCTCACCATGCCCGCATTTAAACGAACTGATAAACGCGGTGCAATACCACGAGACGTAACATTATCACTAAAAACAATGGTGGTTGCTCCGCTATTGTTTACAGCTTCACCAATTGCTTTAGTGTAAGATTTTGAATTAAAATTATTCAAGGCATCATTCGCGCTATGATAAATTTTATCAGCACCATATTTCGCTAATTCAGAAACGTCATTTGCGTTTCCTAAAACTACGGCTGCACATTCCGTGCCTTGTTTGGCTGCTAATTGTGCTCCGTAGCTTACTGCCTCGAAAGCTGCTTTTTTAAAAGCTCCATTTTGTTGTTCTGCAAATACTAATATCATTTCTAAAATGTTTTATTTTGAATTTTAGTCCCGAACTGGCAAATCTTTATTTCAATTCATTGAAATACTAGAGATGTCTAAGCGGGATTAAATCACTTTTGCTTCGTTATGTAATAAATCTACTAATTCTTGTACGTTCTCAGCGTCAATTAATTTAACGCCGCTTTTTGCTGCTGGCAACTCATAAGAAGTTGTTTCTGTTAAGTTTTCAGCTGCTGCTGGTTCTACCACATTTAAGGGCTTTGTACGAGCAGCCATAATACCACGCATATTTGGTATGCGTGCTTCGGCCATTCCTTTCTGACAAGAAATTACTGCAGGTATAGAAACCGTTAAAGTCTCTTTACCTCCATCGATTTCTCTTTCTAAATTTAAAGCACCACCTTCTACATCAAGCTTCGTTGCATTGGGTACAAATTGCGCATCCAAATGTTCTGCTATCATAGCCGGTACAGTTCCGCTATTATAATCGATACTTTCTTTACCCGCTAGTATTAAATCGTAGCTATTTGCTTTTGCGTATTCAGCTATTTGAGCTGCTGAATTAAAACTATCTGTATGCTCAGCGTTTACACGAATTGCCTGATCGCCACCTAATGCCAATGCCTTACGCATGATGGGCTCTACATCGGCTCCGCCTATTGAGATTAAATGCACCTCCGTAGCTGCGCCACTTTCTTTCAACTCCAATGCTCTTACCAAAGCATACCACTCATCGTATGGATTGAGAATCCACTGCACTCCATCCTCTACAAACTTAGTATTGTTGTCCGTAAACTGTACTTTTGTCGTAGTATCAGGAGTCTTAGTTACACAAACTAATATCTTCATTTTTTAAATTTAGAGTGCAAATATACTTGTGAAAATGCAAGAAAAGAAAGAAACCGAAAGCAGAATAGATAAATTGACTAACATGCTCGCAGCACAGCCTGAGGACTGCTTTTTGCTGCATGCAATGGGCTTGGAATATATAAAAATTAGAGATGTGGAGCAGGCGATTGCCAGTTTTGAAAAAGTACTAGATATAGACGAAAATTATGTAGGTACTTATTATCACCTCGGTTTAGCCTTAGCAAATGCCGGTAAGAAGAGTAAAGCAGTTTTTGCAAAAGGAATTGCTGTTAGCCAGTCCTTAAAAGACAAACATGCCGAAAGCGAATTGCGCATGGCTTATGATGAGATTTTTGATGAGGAATGGGAGGATTAATTAAACTGGTCTTCTAATTCGCCGATAATTGTTTTTTCGAACCTTCCTGTGCCGCTAGGCCAAACAACTTTAGTCTTGCTTTTTTTCTTTCTAAACCGAAATTGTTGCTGATAATAATCGTAATTCCCATAATAAATAGCTGAGTCAATTCTTGAATAGGAGTAGTTCCAATTATCAATTCTTGTATTTACTATTGTATCGGGTTTGCCTTGATATTCTCCAACTGTGAATAGAGCATTATTTTTCGGATTGAAATAGTGCGTTCCCAATGTTCCAAAAGAAATAGTCTCGGGGTCTTTAAAAATTAGCACTCCATTCGATGCCCTTTTGTAATTAAGTTTAGCACTAGCTGTAATTTCTTTTTTATTATAGAAGTCTTGATAATATTCATTGTCGACTTTATAAATTCTTCGAATTCCCCATGATTTGGCATATTCAAATCTAGCAATAGTGCTTGTGTCTAGATTTTTGCACTTAGTCTCATATTCTTTTCTGTTTTCAAATACTTTTCTAATATTTTCAACTCTCGTCATTATTCTTTTGACATCACCACATCCAACACAATCAGAATAGTCGTATAAAATATCCTCGTTTGAAAGAATTTTGAAAGTATCCAAAGCTCCAATTTGTCCTTTCCACAACCATACAAAAGCTAACTTTTCCTTTATATAACCCAGTTCACTGATACTGTGTCTGCTCGTATGATAATATTTTATAGGCGTAATAAGAGTATCATAAAGACCAACCGAATCGACGACGAAACAATAACATTTTTCTTTAAAGAACTTGTTGTTTTTAGAATAGAAGAAATTAAATTTATCATAAGCATGCTCCTTGGCGTACCATAGTCCAATAAAGGAACTGTCCTTGGTTGACTTAATATTAAGTACGGGTAATTTTTTATGTTTATAATCTATGCTATCCAGAATTATTGGTTCTTCCGAAGAAAAGTTACAGCCAGTAGGAAGATATAAATAACTTACTGCCAGTAGTAAAAGAGGAATTTTAGAAAGGGGTTTATACATGAGTCAAATATATTACTATAAATCTGTTACCGCAAGTTTGAGGTGCAGGCTTCCGGCGTTTCGTCCCCGCGGAGTCTCTCGCAGAGGACTCGGCGTCATAACGCAATCTGCAGAGTCCAGTTTCGTAAGGCTCGACTGAGAACACTGACCTTACTAAAGTTATGGCTTCCGTTTCGGATTTCTTTTATTATGAAAACAAGATATTATTTCTATTGTCTTATCCTTTTCAAGAATTACAAAGAATAAGGAGAAAGGAAATTTATTGATTTTTACTGAACGTACATTTTTATATCGAATGGAATAGTTAGGATTTAACTTCAATCTCTTGTAAGAATTTTCAACGGATTGTATAAAATGCGCAGGAGCTTGTTTACTTCGAGATTGATAGAACTCAATTGCTTCGATAATTTCTTTCTGGGCTATAGGCGAAACAAGAATTTTAAAGCCCGAATTTTTCATTC
>CAYMFF010000020.1:10905-38290 GCA_964389575.1 uncultured Chitinophagaceae bacterium | reverse complement strand
TTATGCAATTTCGGAATTGTATTCCGAAATTGCATAGACAGTTCAAATCAATATTTTTTTATCGGGGTTCGAAACTCATCGAGTTTATATTTTTCGAGTATGATTAACTCGACGAGTTTTTGCTAGTCGACATCCTCTACAATATGCTTCACTCTGCCAACCTGATTCGTTTCCAAAATCACTTTTATACCATGCGTGTGCTTAGGGGCTTTGGTTAAAATACCTTTTATAATACCTTCTGTAAGTTCACCGGAGCGCTGATCTTTTTTAAGTACGATTTCTACTACTTGTCCTACTCTTATGTTAGTGCGTATTTTGCCGTCTAGGTCTGTCATGGATTATTTTAATTTTTGAGTTTCTGTTTTAAAAAAATATAGTTTTTTCTAGAAGGGTTTTTATTTTCAGAAATGAGATCGCCCGTATCGCTAATATAATTTTTTGCGTAGCCGAGTTCCTTTAAAAATTGAATTAAATCTGCGGATGAATAATCAGTCCTAGCAATAATTTCTTCTTCTATTTCTAGAAGGATTGTTGGGCTTTGATTTTGTAGAATTTTTTTCATTCCCTTTAATGCATCATATTCGCCTCCCTCGATATCTATTTTTATAAAATCAATTTTTTCATTTTTTAGAAAGTTGTCTAAGGCTACTGCCTTGATTTTTTCGCCTGCTTCATCTTCATTTCCATAAGCAGAAATCATTCCAATGTTGGCTTCTTGCTCATCGTAGAAAAGTGTAATCTCTTTTTCGTTATCTGCAATAGCCAGATGATGTGCATTTATATTAATCGCATGATTCAATTGAATATGTTCTTGCAAACGAAGGTAGTTTTTTTTAGAAGCCTCAAAAGAAATTACTTTGCCCTTATTAGAAAGTAGCTTACTCGCTATCAAACTATACACCCCAATATTGGCACCAATATCCACAAAGGTATCTCCCGCTTTTAAATGATTGCTTAGAAATAAAAGTTCAGCATGCTCGTAATCTTGGGTGAAATAAATGTTTTCCTGTATCCAATCATCTATGCGGAGATTGAAGGTTGCGCCGAAGTAATTCATTTGTTTTATTACACCTCGGAATAAATTATTAGGACGAAAAATGCGCTTATGAAATCCATAAAACTTCTTTTTGAAAAAAGAGATCTTAAAAAGAGATTGGAAGAATGAGGCTACAACGGATCGCATGAACAAGGCAAATTTAGGGTTTTGTAGTTGTAATGATTCTTATAATGTCTAATCTCATTTTGAATCTCCTTAAAAATATCCTTTACCTTCGCTCGCGCAAATGAAAAAGTATTTAAATCTTTTTGACTTTAAACAGAAGGTAGATTATAAAACCGAGGTGCTATCTGGTTTGACGGTGGCTTTGGCTTTGGTTCCTGAGGCAATTGCTTTTGCTTTTATAGCAGGCTTTCATCCGCTTACGGGTTTGTATGCTGCCTTTGTCATGGGTCTTATCACTAGTATTTTCGGAGGACGCCCGGGAATGATTAGCGGTGCTACTGGTGCTATTGCGGTTATTTTTGTGGGCTTAATTGTTCAGTTAAAAGACATGTTTCCGGGTATAACAGCCGAGACTATTTTACAATACGTTTTCGCTACCGTGATACTCGCGGGCATCATGCAGATTGTTTTTGGCTTCTTGCGTTTGGGTAAATTTATACGACTCGTACCGCATTCTGTAATGTTTGGTTTTGTAAACGGTTTGGCCATTATCATTTTCATGGCGCAGTTTCCTAGTTTTTATGAAAAGGGAGGCGAACAACTTTTACAAGGAATGGAAATGTACACCATGCTTGGTTTGGTATTACTTACGATGCTCATTATATGGGGCTTACCCAAAATTACCAAGGTAGTACCTTCTGCATTGGTAGCTATTGTGGTGGTCACAGGAATTGTAATGCTTTTTGATTTGGATACGCTCACGATTAAAGGCACCCTAAACGAAGGTGAAAGTATAGAAGGTTCGTTTCCTCCTTTTGGTATTCCGACGATTCCTTTTACGCTAGAAACGCTAAAAGTTATTCTTCCGTTCTCGGCTATTGTCGCGGGAGTAGGTTTAATAGAAAGTTTGTTGACGCTGAATTTGGTTGATGAAATTACGGAGACCAGAGGTAGTGGAAATAAAGAAGCTGTAGCGCAGGGTGCGGCTAATATTCTTTCGGGCTTTTTTGCCGGTATGGGTGGCTGTGCCATGATCGGGCAGAGTTTAATCAATACATCTAATGGTGCGAGAGCGAGACTGTCGGGAATTGTCGCTTCCATTATGTTACTCGTTTTTATCATGTTTGGTAGCGGAATAATAGAGGCATTGCCTATGGCATCTCTCGTAGGACTGATGTTTATGGTGGCGATCGGAACTTTTGAATGGGCCAGTTTTAAGGTGTTTAATAAAATGCCAAAGAGTGATATTTTTGTTATGATTGTGGTGACATTGATTACGGTGTTTTTGCATAATTTGGCGTTGGCTGTTTTGATTGGCGTAATTATTTCAGCCTTGGTTTTTGCTTGGGATAATGCAAAAAGAATTCGGGCAAGAAAATATATTGATGATAAGGGCGTGAAGCACTACGAAATTTATGGTCCGCTTTTCTTTGGTTCCGTTGGTGTTTTTAATGAAAAATTTGATGTGCAGGGTGACCCCGAAGAAGTGATTATTGATTTTGGCGAAAGTCGAATAACAGATATGAGCGCGATAGAAGCCGTGAATAAAATTACCGAGCGTTATTTAAATGCTGGTAAGAAGGTACACCTGAAGCATCTAAGTAAGGATTGTCGTGACTTATTGAAGGATGCGGAAGAAGTAATAGATGTAAATGTGCTAGAAGATCCGAATTATAAAGTCTTAATAAATAAGTAAGTTTAAGTTTTGTTTGAAACAGTCGGGTAAAACTTAAACAAAATTTAGGTGGGCACCAAAGAGTTTGACCGTATCTTTGCTCTTGATTATGGCAAAAATTACATTCAACAATAAGAAAGGAGATTTTTACCCCACACTAAAAACCAAGGTAGATGCCTACTTTCAAGAAACAGGAAAAAAGAAAACAGGTACTTGGGCTATTTATCACAAGGCGGTTGTTCTCTTTGCTATTTTGGTTGCTTGTTTTGGTATGGTGATGTTTGGTGATTTCTCCAACGGTATCAAACTTCTTATGTGTGGTATCATGGGTCTAACATCGGCCAGCATTGGTTTTAACGTAATGCATGATGCCTGTCACGGAAGCTATACGCCGAATAGCAAAATAAACGATGCTATGGGTCTTTCATTAAATGTATTAGGAGGCATTGCCTATTTCTGGAAACAAAAGCACAATATTATCCATCATACTTACACGAATGTCGATGGTGTGGACGATGATATTGCTAAGCTGCCAACTATCCGCCATTGTGAGTCGCAAAAGTGGTATCCTGCGCATAAAGTGCAACATTTGTACCTGCCGTTCTTATATATGATTTCCTCTTTGTTTTGGATATTTTTTATGGATTTTCAAAAATATTTTAAGCGCAAAATCTACACAACTAAAGCTTGGAAAATGGATAGCAAGGAAAAAGTGATCTTTTGGGTGACCAAAATTTATTATGTGGCGGTATGGATGATTTTACCAATTTCTATTTTTGGTTTTTTACCTTGGTTGGCTGGCTTTATGGTTATGCATGCGGTAATGGGCTTTACGTTAGGGGTAACATTTCAATTGGCACATGTGGTAGAAAATACTCATTTCTATGAAGGCTATGAAGATGTTAAAATTGATGAAGAGTGGGCTATTACACAAGTATTAACTACCGCTAACTTTGCACGTCGCAATCCGATAGTTAACTGGTTTGTAGGTGGTTTAAACTTTCAGATAGAGCATCACTTATTTCCACGAATTAGTCATACGCACTATCCGGCACTTAGTGAAATTGTTAAGCAACATTGTGAGGAATATAATGTACCCTACAACGATAATCCTACAATGTGGGGAGCGGTCAAATCTCATTTCAAAATGATGAGACTTTTCGGAAAAGGACCCGAATTAACCTTGTCGCACAGCTAGTTGTTTTTTATATATATGCATTTATCCATTTGGGTAACTGACTCTGTTTGAAATTTTTAACAAGACATTTTGCCTTGCTAATCTTTCGTTACTGAATGTATCTTAACGAAAATTAACTTCAATATTAATTTATATTTGCGCTGAAGAAAATCACATAAATAACTACTACTACTACTACCGATCTTCTTCATAAAATTTATTGATATGAAAAATTCACTACTTATTGCCTTAATGGCATTGATTGGTATGTGCGCGACCAACAAAACTTACGCACTCTGTGGCGATAGCGCCATTGTAACAACATTTGAATCTCGTTGTGTATCGACAGGTTCTGTAGTCATTGATAGTGCTACGGGAGTTGGTCCTTTCACTTACGACATGACGGCTTTCCCGCCAGAATTTACTTATGTTGGAGCATCGGCTACAAACTCTTTTACTGGAATGCCACCTGGAAATTATACGGTGAGAGTAATAGATAATGGAGCTAGTAACTGTTTCACAGAATACAACTTCACTATAGCTGGTACTTACACTCAGCCTTCTCTTACCAATACTCCTACCGCAGTGAGTAACTGTGCAAATGGAATGAATGGTGAACTTACTGCTGTAATGACAGATGGTAGAGCACCCTTTACTTACGAAATAGTAGCGGGTCCTATGGGCGTGAATACTACTAATTCTACAGGTGTATTTACGGGATTATCTGCAGGTACATATTCAATTCGAGGTTTTGACAGCTGCGGTAACATTCAAACAAGACAAGCAACTATTGCCAATTTCGATTGGAATGTGAGCAATGTGGAAGGTTCGAAAATTACTTGTGGTCAATACGCTTTAGATACCTTGGCATGGCCTTCTTCTATGACAGGTGTAACTTATGGTATTATCAGAGGTCCTGGTGATACAGTTTATTCAACGAGCTTGCCAATTAACTTTGCAACGCCTGATGCCAATATTGGAAATGTGGTCGCTTTTGCAAAAGATGCTTGTGGCAATGTAAAAACTGCACCATTCGTAATAACAAATAATACTGACTTTAGCATAACAACAAGTGCTTTCCAAAAGATGAACTGTAATGCTTCTGATAGTCATGAATTAACTTCTGTTACTATAAGCGGGAATCCTTTTTCTCCTGTAATGTATGGAGTTGTAAGAGCTTCAGGAGATACAGTGTGGAGTTCAACTTTACCAGTACCGTTTACTCCTATTGATGATAATGCAATTGCAGTAGTAAAAGATGCTTGTGGTGTCATTAAAGCAGCTCCGGCTCGAAGAGTGACCTTAGTTTTGAATAGTTCTGAAGATTATAACGGTAGTTGTAATACAACAGATGTTACACTAACTTCTACTTCCTCTACTTTCGTTGGGCCTCTTTCTTATTCTATATCACCGAACGCAGGAACACTAAACGGAAATGTTTATGAAGGCTTACCAGATGGAACATATACGATTACAGCAACAGATTCTTGTGGTGAGACAGAAACTCGTACAGTGGAAGTTGGACACGATTGGATTGCTGGTATAACTTCACTCAATGATTGTATCAGTATAGGCGGTAATAGAAATCAAATACGCGTGCCAAGAAGAGCAATATTACCGGTGACCGTTGAAGAATACGATAGTGTATTCACTGCCGTTCTTAGAACTCAAACGAATAGCACAAGCAGTAATTTAAGTAATGCAAATGCTTCACCAACTTCTTATGGTTGGTATCCATCATTCTATGATGTGAATCCAGGTGAAACGTATAATTACATAATAACAGATAGTTGTGGTAGAAAAGATACAGTAACAGTTGTTGCAGTACCAAAATCTACAGGGTCTACCTTGGATGGAACGGTTACTCCGCTTTGTGTAAATAAAGGAGACATTACTTTTGATTTTAATACTGATTTACCTTCTTGGAGAGATGCTCGCTTGTCTTTGTGGGACATCCAAACGCCAGGAACGCTTATTTTAAATGACTTTGATAATGGTGATCATGTTGGAATGTACACCGTTACGGACCAACCTGTAGGAACTTATGTATTGAGATACAACCCACAAGGTTGTAATAATGATGTACTTTACGATACTGTAACAATAGATCCATATATTCAACCTTCGGTTAAGAGATCAATTGCATTGAATTGTGCAAGTGGAGATGCTGATGTTATAGCCATCGCTGATGGAGGATTAGCGCCTTATACATATGAAATACTTTCTACTGCACCCGTTGATAATCCTCAACCTGCGCAATCGAGTAACATATTTACCTTAGCGGGTCCTACTTCTTATGACTTGGTTACAATAAGAGCGATTGATGCTTGTGGTAATAGTTCGCTTCAAAATTTAGCAGTTCGTGAACCAGCACAACCAAGATTATTTATTGCTCAAAACTTACCAAGTTGTAATTTGAGTGAGATAGCCATGTGGGTAGATTCTAATATTAGTGGAAGAACCTACGAGTGGAGAGGGCCGGATAGTAGTATTATTAGCACGAATGCTGGAATTAGCTTACCAGTTTCTACAGCGGATACAGGGGTATATTCTGTAAGAGTTGTTGCAGTAGGTACTTGTTATGACAGAACTGCTGAGTACAATTTAAGAGCAAGAGATTTTGCATGTCTTGCCGAGATAGGAAATTATGTATGGAATGATTTAGACCAAGATGGAATTCAAGATCCAAATGAAGTAGGTGTTGCAGGTGTAACAGTTACCTTATTCGATGCATCTGGAAATCCAGTGGGAACTACTGTTACCGATGCTTACGGGTTCTACTCATTTGAAGAATTAGATCCAGGTGATTATAGCGTTGGATTTACGCTACCACCTAATTATGTATTTACTACTCAAAATCAAGGGGGTAATGATTCTACTGATTCTGATGTTGATCCAACAACGGGTCAGACAGGAACGTATACTTTACTTGCTCTAGATTCAAACATGACAGCTGATGCTGGTATTTATTTCCCAACGCCAACAACGGCTAGTTTAGGAGATTATGTTTGGAATGATTTGAACGGTGATGGAATTCAAGATCCAGGAGAACCTGGTTTTGTGGGTGTAACGGTTACGCTTTATGATAGTGCGGGTAATGTAGTAGCCACTACAATTACTGATGCTTCTGGAAATTATCAGTTTGACGATTTAGATCCAGGTACGTACAGTGTTGGATTTACTCCACCAATTGGTTTCGAGTTTAGTCCACAAGGTCAAGGCTCAGATTCTACAATGGATAGTAATGTAGATCCATTCTCTGGAAATTCTGGCCCTATAGTATTAGGTCCTGGCGAAAATAATCCTACGATTGATGCTGGTTTAACTCAACAAGCTCCTGGCTTAGCTTCTTTAGGAAACTATGTTTGGAATGATGTAAACAACGATGGTATTCAAGATCCAGGTGAGGCTCCAGTAGCAGGTGTTACAGTATATTTATATGCTGCTGACGGTGTAACGAAATTAGATAGTACAGTTACTGATGCATTAGGTCAATACATATTCAATGGTTTAACACCCGGTGATTATGTGGTTGGTTTTGATAATTTGCCTGCTGGGTTTTCATTCTCACCGGCTGATGCAGGTTCGGATGATAAAGCCGATTCTGATGTTAACCCTTCTACGGGTAAGACTCCAATCGTTACATTGGTTGCAGGTCAAAATGATATGACATTAGATGCTGGTATTCATAATCCAACATTACCAACCGGAGCGTTAGGTAATCAAGTTTGGTATGATTATAACAATGATGGAATTCAAGATCCGGGTGAGCCGGGTGTAGCAGGGGTATCTGTTACTCTGTATGATGATATGGGTAACCCGATAGCAACTACTGTTACAGATGCGCACGGAAATTATATTTTCAATAATTTACCGGCTGGTAATTATCAAGTTGGGTTTGAAAATCTACCTGCTGACTACGTTTTCGTAACGCCAGGTGCTGGAACAGATTCTACCCTTGATAGTGATGTGAGTCCTGGTACAGGTCTTACAGGAATTATTCCTTTAGGAAATGGAGAAGTAAACTTAACAGTAGATGCTGGTATTACAAATCAAAATACTGGTTCTGGTACGGCTTCTTTGGGAGATAGAGTTTGGAACGATGCAAATCAAGATGGTATTCAAGATCCTAATGAATTAGGTGTACCAGGTGTGACTGTTACTTTATATGCAGCTGATGGTGTAACGGTAATAGCTACCACAACAACTGATGCTTTAGGAAACTATTCTTTCACTGGTTTACCTGCTGGAGATTATGTAGTTGGATTTAGTAATATTCCTTCTGGTTATACATTTAGTGCGGCGAATCAAGGAACTGATGATAGCAAAGATGCTGATGCAGATGCGAGTACAGGTGGTAAAACTCCAGTAATCTCATTATCTCAAGGTGAAGAAAACTTAACGATTGATGCAGGTATTTACCCAGCACCAGGATTGGCCAGCTTGGGTAACTATGTGTGGAACGATGTGAACAGAGATGGTGTTCAAGATTCTACTGAAATCGGAGTGCCGGGTGTAATGGTTGTATTATATGATGCAAACAATCAGCCAGTAGCTACCACAACAACTGATGCAAATGGTGCATACCAATTTACAGGATTAACTCCTGGAGATTATTATGTACAGTTTATGAATTTACCAAATGGTTTTGAATTCACAGGGAAAGATGCAGGAACTGATAACACAGATAGTGATGCTGATCCTAATAATGGTACTACACCAATTGTTTCTTTATCAGCTGGTCAAAACTATCCTGATTTAGATGCGGGTATCTTCACGGATCAAGCAGGTTTAGGAAACTATGTTTGGAATGATTTGAATAACGATGGAATTCAAGATCCTAACGAACCGGGTATCCCAGGTGTGACAGTTACTTTATATGCTGCTGACGGTGTAACACCAATTTCAACAGCTATTACTAATGCCTCTGGCCATTACTCTTTTGTAAACTTAGATCCTGGTACTTATGTAGTTGGATTTAGTGGTATTCCTACTGGTTCAATGTTTAGTGGTCAGGATGCTGGAACAAATGATTCAACAGATAGTGATGCTGATATTATGACTGGTAAAACGGCTCCAATAACACTGGGACCTGGAGAATATAATCCAACGATTGATGCAGGTGTGCATACTCCATTAGTTGCAGGTTTAGGTAACTACGTTTGGATGGATGCTAATAACGATGGTATTCAAGATGCGAACGAAGTTGGTGTGCCAGGTGTGATTGTTACATTATTAGACGAAAATGATAATGTACTTCAATCGGCAGTAACAGATCAAAACGGTTTCTATACATTCCCGAATTTACCTTCTGGACCGTATAAAACTTCATTCTCAAACTTGCCTCCACAAACAGGATTTACGACACAGAATGTGGGTAATGATAGTGAGGATAGTGATATAGATGTCATAGTAAACGGACCAAACGGATTGCCTACTTCAGGAACTACAATAGTTTATAACATTCCAGGAGGAACGTATAATCCTACACTGGATGCTGGTTTAATAGTTCAGTTCTCAACACCTATTTCGTCTATCGTTGCTGAAGCTACTTTATTCGGTAATGAGTCAACAGTTGATTGGACTACCTTGGAAGAAGCTGATGTTTCTAAATTCGAAATTGAAAGAAGTTCAAATGGTCAACAGTTTAATAAAGTTGCTACGAAACTAGCAGTTGGAAATACTAATGGAGAAACAACTTATCGTATTACTGATGATGTTACTGAATTAATGAAGCAAGCGGTTATTTACTATCGTATTAAAGCAATTGATAATAATGGTCAGTTTGTTTATTCAAATACGGTAACTGTTTCGCCTAAGTTAAGCGACGCTGAGGTGGCTATATATCCAGTGCCTTTCAATGACAAAGTTGTTGTTGATTACTTGTCAGATGGTGAGTCTTCAATTGATATTACTCTAATGAGCGCGAATGGCGCGGTAGTTTATAAGAAACGTGAACTAGTACAAGATGGTAAGAACTTATTCGTAGTGAACGATTTAGCTCAATTAACACCAGGTGTCTATGTAATTAAAATATATGATACCTTCTCTAAAAAAGAATTTGAGAGAAAGGTTACTAAGAACTAAATAAGTTTAAAATATAAAACTTGAGGCCACCTTTTAGGTGGCCTTTTTTTGTTTTCATTGCTCGTTGAATACTAAACTTTTGAGAGCTTTTCTACAATAGATATTTTCAAATCGTAAGTAATACCGTATTGACTTTATCGGGTCGCATATTGTCTTTTAGAAAATCAGTTTCGATAAAGTACTCACGCCATTTACTACTGTGATTTTTTTTAATGCCCATGTTATTTAAAAATTACTGTGGCATAAAAATTCTTACTTTCATTAACCAGCCCTCGAACTAAATGAATAAGGTTTATTATACTAAACTGCTTTACTAACTAATATTAATTCATACTAACCTCCTCGGTTACATCTACTGGCACTCGAACAAAGACTCCGCTTTTACCTACTTTGGTTGTTCCTTTTACTCGAAGTTTGATTTTATTCTCCTTTAGTAATCCAACCATGCCCAATGCTTTTAGCGGATTAAAATGTACTAAAATTGGAAAGTCAAAATCCGACGCCTTGGGCACTTTGTTTCGTTCAGCGTTTTCAGCAATTCCTATGTATTTGCCATTGGCATAAACTTCTAATTGAGTTTCTTTAACGTCCAGTCCAAACTTATTTGGGTTGTGATATTGCAACACAATACGAACCGTTCCTTTATTTAGACCTAAGGATTGGATTTTGGTCTCCTTAATACCTTTGTATTCTATATCTTTTATTGAATTGCAACTGCTCAATAATCCGATACTAAAGAAGGCTAGTGTAATAGTAATTTTATTTAAAGAAATCATATACGCGATGTGAGTTTGTGTTAAGTCGTTCTTGAGGATCTGTAAAAAGTATATTGGGCCAATTTGGATTGAAATAAAAAGCAGGGTCGCTAGAATGAATAATAACTCGTTCATTGGCCATACCGCTCATTTGTCCAAAAAGAATATTGATATTCGTGTGTTTGTCTAATTCGGTATAAAACCAAATTTCATAAGGTCTTGTTCCTCTTTCGTTTGACGCTTTTATCATTCGATTAGGAGGGCCAAATCGAAGATAGATTCTTCCCATATCCGTTTGATGGCCTTTAAAGGCACCAAAGGCAAATTTACGAGCGCAGTAGTTCAATTTATCAGCATAACTTTTCCATTCTGCTTCTGGATTTTGTGGGTTTCGGCTGTACCAAAAGTTATAAAAAAAACGGCGAAGCTCATCCAGATTACTATTTTTAGAAATAGCATTCATGCCACCTTGTTCCGCAACTTCGGCAATGGGAACTAGAGCATTAATATTTTGCTGAATACGATGTAAATCATATTTATTGACAAAGGTTGTGCTCAAATCAATCTGTTGATCCGCTTTTTCTACTCGTTTCGTTATTAGCTGTGAAATACTTTTTGAAGGGTTGTAAAATTTATTTGGCGCACGCAACGTTTGAAAATTAAATGAACGTTCTTGCAGTAGTTTCTGGGTGCTTTTTTCTTTTAATCGAAAAATAAGGGTGTAATTACCGCTATTGATAAAGGTATCATTAATCGGTATGGCATAATCAAAAGTAGTTGTTGGGATGTTTAGTTTGGCGTTATAAATATCAAGCATATCTTTTGTTTCGCTCTTTTGCTGAAAAGCATATTCAAAAATGTGATTTTCCTTTTTTAGGGAAGTGTCCATAGAAATCATCACGGGGATCACTTTTTCATCACTATCATAAAACGGCATAAAACCATCAAGACTATCTTTCGATGCCTGCACAATAAAATGATTTTGTGCCTGAATCGTAAAATTCAAGATCAATAAAACGGATAGTAACTTTACACGCACGATTGTAAAGGTAAATGACAAAGAACGGAGCAACTATAATGGATTGTGAATATTTCCCATGTTGGGAATGGTTTAATTGCTTTCAGAAAGCGGATAATGTTCTAATAGAACAGTATGAGCATTTTGTGCGCACGAGTTATCGAAACCGAGCTTATGTGGCGGGTCCGAATGGTGTTATAGCATTGAGTGTCCCTTTGGCAGGTGGCAGAAATCAGCGCACTATAATGAAAGATCTAAAAGTTTGTAATGATGAAGACTGGCAATCATTGCATTGGAAAACCCTAGCCTCTTGCTATCGTCGATCGGTTTATTTTGAATATTACGAAAATGATCTGAGACCATTTTTTGAGAAACGTTACGAATATCTCATGGAAGTCAATATTGCTTCGTTAGAAATGATAATGAAATTACTTCAAATTAAAAAAGAGTATCAACTAACGAATCAGTATGAAACTAAAGTTGACTTGGATTATAGAAATACTTTTTTACCAAAAGGTAGAAGTAATTCCGAACAACCAACATACATCCAAACATTCAGCGATCGCAATGGTTTCGAACCGAACCTAAGTATGCTAGATTATCTGTTTTGTTGTGGCAAATGGGCATCAAACTAAAACAGTTCGCCCGTAGTTTTATCACCTTCTTGTTCTATTAAGGAGATTTCTAATAAGTCCTTATCGCACAATTTATTTCCTATAGATTTCCAACCTTTTACATCTACGAATTCTGTTAAGTCAATTGTTTGTTCACTCGGTAAATATTTTTTCTTACCTGTTTTTAATATGATGATCGGTGTGTGATTCGAACTAATCCATTCTAAATAATTTTTTTCACCCTCCTTGATAAACAGAAATTCACTATTCAAGCTTTGAGTTTCTACTTTAAATCGTTTGGCAAAAAATTGTTTCTTTTTAGCATCAAACCATACGGCTGAAATCACTGCATTCGGATTGAACTTTTCAATTCGAATTAAATTCTCATTGTCAAAACGTGTGCTCAACTCAGTGGCATGAAGTTTATACGAACCATTTTGATAGAAAGAGATAATTAAATCTCCTTCGTGAAAATCTCCTAGATAAATACCAGTTTCAGCGCCTTTGGAATTTGTCGGAGCTTCTTTTACCATACGACCTACTTTGTCATCGTACCACATCTTCTCACCGGGGAGGGAGGATGTGCCTTTGCTTATTAGTTTCACACTGCGCACACCATATTTAGTCACTTGGTTACCCATGCTACCACGTCCTTTGATAGATAAGTCGGCAAAGTCGTACTCAAATTTTTTGATTCGCGCTCTAGCCGCGGAGCTCAGGTTTACCATTACGATTTCGCTCTCACCGCTCGGGTTTACCGTTAAGTAATGTACCTTGCTTTTTGGATTCCCTTTGGTTAAATGATATTCTTTGTTGCGAGTAATACTTTTTACGTTGAATCGCTTAGCATAGGATTTGCCTGTTTTACCATCAACGTACATCATGTTATACGTTGTACGTTCATCGCCTTTTTTCCAGACAGCTACGTGCAATATATTTTTTCCAATGAATGTTTTATCACCCACCTTGACCACTTTCATAATCCCTTCTTGTGTGATAGCGATTATGTCATCTACATCTGCACATTCAAAAAGGAGTTCATCTTTTTTTAGACCACTTCCAATAAAACCGTCCTTACGATTCACATATAATTTCGTATTGGCTATGGCGATGTGCTTTACGGTAATATTATCAAACGGTTTAATCTCTGTTTTTCGTTCGCGCCCTTTACCATATTTTTCTAATAGATTTTCAAAATACGCAACCGCGAAATCAGTTAAATGCTTTAGGTCGTGTTTCGTTTGTTTTATTTCGGCTTCCAGATTTTTTATTTGCTGAATTAGCTCATCAATATCCAGTTTGTAAATACGACGCACTGGCTTTTCTGTTAGCTTCACAACATCTTCGCGTGTAACGGCGCGCTTTAATTTTTTCTTATAAGGCGCAAACGCTTTTTCAATGGCTTTTAAAACAGTCTCCCAGTCTTTATGCTTTTTTTCAAGTTCCTTATAAATTTTTTCTTCGAAGAAAATTTTCTCTAGCGAGGTATAATGCCATTTGTCTTCAAGCGCTTTTAGTTTAATTTCTAATTCTCTTTTTAGAAGCTCTTTGGTATTATCCGTGTTCTGCTTCAGCATTTCCGTAGCACTGATAAAACAAGGTTTGCTATCTACAATAACACAAATATTCGGCGAGATAGAAATTTCGCATTGCGTGAAAGCGTACAGCGCATCTATTGTTTGATCCGCAGTTAATCCACTAGCAATTTCCACTTCGATTTCTACATCCGCCGCCGTATTATCTGTTACTTTTTTTACTTTCAGTTTATTGTTATCACTGGCTTTAATAATGCTTTCAATAATGGAATGGGTGGTGCAACCATAAGGCACGTCTTTTATAAGAAGGGTTTTATTATCTTTTTTCTCGATATTTGCGCGCACTCTTACCTTGCCGCCTCGTTTGCCATCATTATAATTTTCGGCATCCATCATGCCACCATTTGGGAAGTCGGGTAGAAGTTTGAATCGCTTGCCTTGAAGGTGTTTGATAGAAGCTTTGATGAGTTCTATGAAATTATGCGGCAGTATTTTAGTAGAAAGTCCTACAGCAATTCCTTCGGCGCCTTGTGCTAGTAACAGCGGAAATTTCATCGGCAAATGAACAGGTTCGTTTTTTCGACCATCATAACTCAGTTGCCATTCTGTAGTTTTTGCATTAAAAGCAACTTCTAAGGCAAATTTGGATAAGCGCGCTTCAATATATCGTGGCGCGGCTGCACTGTCGCCGGTGCGAATGTCGCCCCAGTTTCCTTGGGTGTCTATCAAAAGATTTTTCTGACCAAGGTTTATAATCGCATCACCTATACTGGCATCACCATGCGGATGAAACTGCATACTGCTACCAATTACATTCGCTACCTTATTAAATCGGCCATCGTCCATTTCTTTTAGCGCATGCAAAATTCTGCGTTGCACGGGCTTTAGACCATCCGCAATATCGGGTATGGCGCGCTCTAGGATTACATAACTAGCATAATCCAAAAACCAGTTTTTGTACATCTCCTTCACATGGTTTTGCGGCGAATCCGCAGCTTCCAATGGCTTACTGTTGGGCATGTTGCCAAAGGTAAAAGATAGCGTCTTGTTTTATGTTTAATTTTAATCACATATTGTGTGAATTTCTCTTAGTGTGTTTATAAAACGCTTTTAACCTTTGAAGTGAAGTACTAATTGTATAAATTCGTTTAGGTTGGACTTATTTATTTCAATTTTCGTTATAGTTCTGTGTTAAGTAAAGGATATCTAATATTAATCTTAGTTTTCTCTGGGCTAGTTGCCCAGAGTCAGCAAATGTTTACGCAAATTCCTCATCAAGGATTTTCAAGTGTTTACGATGCTGTTGAAATTGGTTCAAACTATTTTTTTGGTTCTGTTAATGTCGGTTACCGAATTCACAAAACTGATTTGATAGGAAACATCAAGGATTCCGTAATATTGTTTGAAAATGATAGTATCGGGCGAATCGTACGTCTAAAAAAAGATAGCATTGGGTTTTTAACGCTATTCACCTATACTCAGTCCATTTTTGACCCCAGTTATTATTCGGCTCATTATAAGCTGGGTCGGATTCGATATGATAGTAATCTTAACTTTATCGATTCTTTTAATGTAACAATTCCGCTAAGCAGTTTTAAATCTCTCTATCTTTGGAAAGTATGGCAATTCGATGATAAAATTTACTACGTTGTACATGGCAATGATACCTTGCAACCGCCACTTTATGAGCAAGATAGAATATTTGTGCTTGACACCTTGGGTAATTACTTATTTCAAAAATCTTTAATTTCAGGCACTTATAATATTGATGATTTAATTGCTAATGGCCAAAATTTCTTAACAGTTTTGGTATCATATCGATTGTTAGATGATAGCCTGAATACCATAAAAACGGGAACTTTGCCGAATAGCTATAAGGGCTCCACCGCATTAGATAAGTATAGTGAAGATAAGTTTATATCCCTATATGCTAAAAGCTACGCTGTTGGTCAGCCCCTAAATACAGATTCTTTTTGCGTTGAGATGCGAGATACAAATTTTAATTTGATTAAAATGAATTGTTTGCCTCGTCATGCGATATTTTCAAATTATCCAAACCTTCCAGGATCTACAGAGAAGTGGTTTGACGGGAAATATAAGGATAATATCTATGCTGGTAGTAGCTGGGGAACTAATGGAGTATTAGGTACCAATAGTTATTTTACGGTAACGAATTTAGATTCTAATCTTAACATAAGATGGTCCAATGTTTATGGTGGAGATATGCCTTACCAGATAGAGCGTTATTATTCCACTAGCGATGGTGGTTGTTTTGTTCTGGGCGCAAGAAGACTTGCCAATAGTAGTGTTACAGAACCCGTAGTCTTTAAAATTAGCCAGCAAGGTCTGATAACAAATATTACATCTTTTGCTAAAAGTGCACAATCCTATTTTAGAATTTATCCAAATCCTAATATGGGTATCGCTCATATAAAAAATAGCAGTGGTAAAAACTACGAGTTACTAATATTAAATCAAGAGGGCAAAGTAATCAAGCGCACGCTAGGAATAAAAGAAGAAAGCCATAGAATTGATTTATCACAACAAGCTTCAGGTATTTATTTTTATAAAATATTTACTAGCGATGGTCGCTCGGCAGGAGGTAAGATATCGGTGAAATAGTCTAAGCTTAAATTCATAGCATAGTATCATTTTGCTTTAATGGTTATCTTTAAATTTCGTGAACAAGTTTTTAATTTTACTTTTTTTGTTGTGCTCTGGGCTACATGCCCAAAGTCAGCAAATGTTTACAGATTTACCAAATTACAGTTATGCCAATGTGTTACATGCCACAGAATTAAACAGTAATTACTATTTTCTATCCATTCGTTCATACTACGTGAACAGCGTATTAACTGATGGAACTATTATTCATAAAACTGATTTGAATGGAAATATATTGGACTCATTAGAGTTTTCTGGTCCCCAAACTCCTTATGGTTTGTTCCCTAAGCGTGATGGTAATTTCTTGTGTTTATACACATTAATAAGTTTGAAAAAGGATGCCTCGTTTCGTTCTACAGAGTTTAAGCTAGGGCGCATTCGATATGACAGTGATTTTAATTTTATCGATTCTTTTAGTGTACAGATTCCTCAAAGTGCTTTTCGAGCAGGTACAACCTGGTACACCGAACGTTTTGGTGATAAGATTATTTTTGTGAATGAAGGGAAGGATACTAGCTTGATGAATACAACCAATTATACAAGTGAAAGAATATTTGTAATTGATACGTTAGGTAATTATGTCTTCGATAAAAGTCTTTTTCAGATTCCTCATAGTTATACAGATATAACGACGGTTGATAATGGTAAGAATTTTATAATGCGATTTGGAGATATTGATACGCTTACAAGTTATCAAGGTGGTTTATTTCGAATGCTTGATGCCAATTTTAATTTTACTAAATCAGCAGTTGAACCGCAGAATTATATTCCTGGAATGTATGGGATGGATCGATATGATTCAGACAAGTTTAGCACGGGTTTTATAAAAGGAAGCACTATTTCTGGTAGTCCTGATTCCTTCTGCGTAGATATAAGAGACACTAATTTTAATCAAATAAAGCAACAGTGTATTCCATACGATTCTTTAATGGTGTCTCTATTCCCTAACACATTGAATACTTTTGATACTCGCTGGTTTGATGGTCAATATCCGAATAACATTTATATTGGGAATAATTGGGGGGCCAACTTTAACCTTATCCCTAATAGTTATTTTACAATAAGTAATTTAGATTCTAATTTAAACGTACGTTGGTCAAGATTATTCGGAGGGGATTACCCCTATCGTATTGAACGATATTATTCAACTAGTGATGGTGGTTGCTTTTTGGTAGGTATTCGACGTCTCGGAAATAATCAATCAGATTTATTAGAACCCGTAGTCTTTAAAATTAGCCAGCAAGGTCTGATGACAAATATTACATCTTTTGCTAAAAGTGCACAATCCTACTTTAGTATTTATCCAAATCCTAATATGGGTATCGTTCATATAAAAAATACCAGTGGTAAAAACTACGAGTTACTAATATTAAATCAAGAGGGCAAAGTAATCAAGCGCACGCTAGGAATAAAAGAAGAAAGCCATAGAATTGATTTATCACAACAAGCTTCAGGTATTTATTTTTATAAAATATTTACTAGCGATGGTCGCAGTGCAAGTGGTAAAATAGCGATTCAATAATCTTTACAAAATTTTAAACGGCGGATTCTATTTTGCATCATTTGTTGTGCATAGCGAATGCTATCTTTGAGGTTCATGCGTTGGATGTCCTTCATATTGCTTCTTTTTTGTTCTACCTTGTCCTACTCTCAGGATAGTGTGGTAAGCAGTGTGGACACTATTTCAGCAATAGATTCCTCGGTAAGAAGTATTGAAAGTACCTCAAACGGAAACCCTAAGCTGGGTGCTCCAAAGCCGGCGAAGAATGGACTCTTTCAATTTTTTATTGGTCTTGGAGCCTTTCTGTTATTTGGGCTGTTACGATTTGTTTATTCTAAACATTTAGAAGCCTTATTATCCGTTCTCACAAAAAGTACGCTCGGTCGTATGATTAGCAAGGACAGTTTATGGCACGATCGATTTCCTCGATGGTTTTTTGTTTTAATTTATTATGCAACAGCTGGTTTTGTTGCGGGTCATATTTTACAAAAAATCATTGTTTCACAAGCTACCCAACTTACTTTTTGGATGTGGGGGATTTCCATTATTTTGGGTATTGCGCTACTCAAATTTCTCATGATTCAGTCGGTGGTCTTGGTTTTTAGATTCAGTAAAACGGCCAGGACTTTTTTTAATCATTTTTCGGTTGTAAATCAATTAGTTGGCTTCGTATTGTTGCCACTTTGCGGAGCTATGTTGCTCTCACCTCCAATATTGCGTAATATTCTACTTTTTGTAGGTGCTTTAATTTTGGCTATATCGTTGATATTCAAGCTTTTAATAAATGTAGCCTATGTTAGAAACCTATCAGGGGTCAGTTTTTTCCACTTTATTCTTTATCTTTGCGCATTCGAAATTATACCACTCGCAGTGTGTGCACGAATTGTGTATAACAGTCTAGGTGCATAGCTTCGTTTATTTTTTTAGAAGAAAGGGTTTATGAGCAAAGTAGCAGCAAAAAAGAAAGTGGCAAAAAAATCTTCAGCAACTAAAAAGAAGGCCGCCGCATCTAAGAAAAAAAATATTAAGTCTATTTTAATATCTCAGCCAGAACCTAGTTCGCCCAAATCACCCTACTTTGATTTGGAGCGTAAATATGGTGTAGAGATTGATTTTTATCCTTTTATCGTTGTAGAAGGAGTTACTTCAAAAGAGTTTAGAAAACAAAAAGTAGATGTTCAAAATCAAACGGCAATAATTTTTACTAGTAGAAATGCAATCGATCACTTTTTCAGATTGTGTGAAGAGCTACGTGTAAAAGTGAATGGCGACATGAAATATTTCTGTATTTCAGAGGCAGTGGCCTTGTATCTTCAGAAATTTATCGTTTATCGCAAAAGAAAGATATTCTTTGGATCAGGAGGAGTAGATGGTTTATTAGAATCGATACTTAAACATAGAACCAAAGAAAAATTTATCGTTCCGGTAAATGATTTGATTCATAAAAAAGTGACAAGCACCTTGGACGAAAATGAAATTGAATGGCGTGAAGCAACCTTGTATCGAACGGTTTGTAATAATTGCGAAGAGATTATCAAAAAAAATCATGATGTGCTTGTATTCTTTAGTCCGAGTGGAGTAAAGTCATTGTTTGAGAATACGCCTAAGTATAAACAAAACGGAACGGCTGTTGCCACTTTTGGTCCTAAGACAAAAGCGGCTGCTTTAGATGCTGGTCTTAAATTGCACATTGAAGCACCAATGCCTAACATGCCATCCATGGTTGCAGCTTTGAAGCATTTTTTAGAGGCTAATAAATAAAATATTCTTTTTTAAAACTTAAAGCCCTCTGTAAACAGAGGGCATTTTTTATGGAATATTAGATATGATTATTGTTGTTAAGACAAAGAATTCTTAATTTATATCAATTATAAACTAATCCTCCTTCATTTTTTCTTTCCGCTGTTTTGCTTTTTTTCTTTCCCATTTTTCTCTTTCGATATCTAGAAATTTTAGGAATTCTTTTCGCGGTAATATTTGGCGCATGCAACTATCACGATAGGCATAAATGCTTCGGTATGCTGCTGATCGCTCTTTCTTTTCCATATCATTGACTATAGTTCTTAGCGAATCAAACTTTTTGCTAATTTCAATGTTCATCAGAAACAAAGAGTCCTCCTGCGGTTTGGAAACCGTTAGGCTGTCCGTCATTTTTTTGGTAAAGTATCGCGCTTTTTCTTCAGGCGTTCGTTTTTTATAACGATAGTTTGATGAGTACTTTTTCTTCGAAGATTTACGTTTGGATTTTTTTTGTCCGGCGCATGAAAAAACCACTCCAAACAAAATACAAAAAAGTACAAATGTGATTCGTTTGAAGTGGCTCATAAAATATATTTCTAAAATGTGAACGAACTATCCGCCGAGTAAACCGCCAATTAAATCCATCATACCACTACTCTGACGGTTGCGCTGTACATTAGTAGCCGCACCACTTGTAGCTGCTATAATATCTTGTAGGTCTACGTCTCCGTCGCCATCTATATCTAAACCACCACCTTGCGAAACTTTAGAAAGCAGTCCGCCAAAGTCAATGCCATTAGATCGATTTGGGAGCTCCACCGCATTACCATGATTAGATTTTCCGCCCAGTAAGGATCCTAATAAACCATTGATATCAAATCCATTATTGTCAGTACTCGTTGTTTTGCCCACTAGTTTGTTCAACACCATTGGAATTAATACTGAGGCAATGCCATTTGCACTTTGTTGGGAAAGGCCGAGACGTGTCATAAATTGACCCACAAGATTCTGAACGATTCCACCTACTAGCGGGTTATCTTGACGCACACCGGCGTTTTCTTGGTTATTTCCAAAAAGCCCCATCACTTGCTCTAGACCACCATTGGCCAACACATTTTGTAATCCTCCAAAAATAGATTCTGTGGCTAGGCCAACTGCCAAGCCATTTTGTTCATTGGGAATAGCTGGGTTATTTATTATTTCTTTTTGCGATTCTTGCTGAATCAAAGAAAAAAGTTGTTCTATCATAATTTAAAATTGAACAACTAAGGTACGGAAATTAAAGTAATAATTTGATGTCACCATGACGATAATGGTGGTCGTTAATTTGTAGTAGTCCATTGGAATCTACTCCTCTCAGTGTGCCATTGCAGAGGTTTTTATTTCGTTCATACCGTATGTTCTCTTGATAGCCGTTTAGTAAGTTGTTGTATTCCCTAATTAGATCTATATCATTTTTTTGATAATGGTCATACGTTTTATTTAAATGGCCAAGTAAGTTTTTGCGAACACTCAGTAAATCGTAACTCTTTTTCTTTTCAACGTGCAGTGAGGTGCCAGCAATATCCAATGGAAAATCCAGTTGATTTACATTGAGTCCAATTCCTACAATTGCATATTGCCACTGCTGACCACGAATGATATTTTCTATCAGAATTCCGGCAATTTTCTTTTTACCAATATAGATATCATTAGGCCATTTAATACTAGTATCGGCCATCTCGTAATCTTCCATTAGCATATTAGCAATCGCCCAACAACAAGCGGCGTTTAGTTCAAATTGAGATTGAATACTTTTTCTCGAGGTGTCAAGGATAATGCTGAGTAGGAGGTTTTTTTCTTTGGTGGCCATCCATTTTTTGCCTTGCTGTCCCTTTCCTTTAGTTTGAAACTGCGTTACAATTGTGGTGCCGTGCTCCGCATTGCCTTTATTAGCTAATTGCATGGCATAATCATTCGTGCTATCTAGTTGGTCAAACTCGATAAGCGAAGAACCAATTGCGGTATTTGAGGACATTGTTGCGATTTACTATTAAATTTGCTACTAAGATATCAAATGTAAAACGTAAATTTAATTTATTTGAAAACAGTATCACAATCCAAAGAAGAACCAACTTCGCTTTCTACCAACAGTCCCTTAATTCAAAATATTATCGCCGCAATTCAGGACAAAAAGGGCGAGAATATTGTTTCGCTGAACTTGACAACGGTATCAGAATCTATTGCTGATTTTTTTATTTTATGCGATGCGAGCAATATTACGCAGCTAAAAACGATTGCCGATTTTATCGAAGAAAAAGTACTAGACAATTGCGCCGAAAAACCGGCTCGGGTGGATGGGAAAAAAGGACAACAATGGATTGTGCTAGATTACGTAGATGTCGTGGTACACTGCATGATGCCACCCGTTCGGGAATTGTATCAGTTAGAAGAACTTTGGCACGATGCTAACAGATTAACACACTAAGTGTATGTACATTTGTAAGATTCTTTAGAACAGAAAGATGGAAAACGAATCAAAAAAAAGCGGTAAAAATCCGCTCTCTAATAATTCAGGATCAAATCCAAAAGGACCTAAGTTCAATATGTCATACATATATATGTTGGCTGTTTTGGGATTGGGCGCATTATGGGTTTTTGGACCTCAGTTTGATAAAGCCAAAAAGAAATTTTCTTTCCAGGAATTTAGACAAGATTATCTTTTAAAAAATCATGTTGAAAAACTGCATGTCATTAATCATGATCATGTAGAAGTGTTTTTGGACAGTCTTGGTCAGAAGCAATATAAAAGAAGTGTAAAAGAAAAATTTGGTGGCGTATCAAAAGGGCCTCATTTCGAATTTTCGATTGGTAATGTTGAGCAATTCAAAAAAGACCTTGACGAGGTTATTGTTAGTCGACCTGACTTAAAAGAGGTGCGTGTTACTTATGATAATAATGAAGGTTCTTCTTGGCGATTTTTATTAAATATTTTACCCTTTGTAGCAATAATAGCAATTTGGTTTTTTCTTATGCGACGCATGAGTGGAGGTGCTGGTGGAGGTGCTGGAGGTGGATTATTCAGTATTGGAAAATCTAAGGCAAAATTATTTGACAAGGGTACCAAGGTGAATGTAACATTTAATGATGTTGCTGGTTTGGACGAAGCAAAAACAGAGGTAATGGAAATCGTAGATTTCTTGAAGCATCCTAAAAAATATACTGCCTTGGGTGGTAAGATTCCTAAAGGTTGTCTGTTAGTCGGCCCTCCCGGAACCGGTAAAACATTATTGGCCAAAGCAATGGCCGGAGAAGCGCAGGTGCCATTTTACAGCATGAGTGGTAGTGATTTTGTAGAAATGTTTGTAGGTGTAGGAGCGAGTCGAGTGCGAGATTTATTTAAACAAGCAAGAGAAAAATCACCATGTATCATATTTATAGATGAGATTGATGCAATTGGAAGAGCCAGAGGCAAAAATCAAATGATGAGTAATGATGAACGGGAAAATACCCTGAATCAGTTACTGGTAGAAATGGATGGTTTTAGCGGGGACAGTGGTATCATTGTTGTAGCGGCTACAAACCGTCCCGATGTATTAGATACTGCTCTTTTAAGACCGGGTCGTTTTGATAGACAAATTTCGATAGGCATTCCTGATCTTAAAGGGAGAGAAAAAATATTTACGGTTCATTTAAATGGATTGAAAACAGACCCCAATTTAGATGTTGCAAAACTCGCCTCTCAAACACCTGGTTTTGCAGGTGCTGATATAGCTAATATTTGTAATGAGGCGGCTTTGATTGCTGCAAGAAACGGTAAAGATTCTATTAACCTGCAAGATTTTAATGATGCGATTGATAGGGTAATTGGTGGGCTTGAAAAGAAGAATAAAATTATTTCTCCAGAAGAGAAGAAAGTAATTGCTTATCATGAAGCAGGTCACGCTGTCTCAGGTTGGTATTTAGAGCATGCGCATCCGTTGGTGAAAGTAACTATTGTACCACGTGGTGAGGCCGCCTTAGGCTATGCACAATATTTGCCGAAAGAAAAATATTTAACGCTCAAAGAAGAGTTGGAAGATCAAATGTGTATGACATTGGGTGGTCGTGCAGTAGAAGAAATTGTATTTGGTAAAATTTCTACAGGAGCGCTAAGTGACCTACAACAGATTACGCGAATGGCTTACTCTATGGTCAGTGTTTATGGAATGACCGATAAAATTGGTAATGTTTCTTTTTATGATCCTCAAAATGAAAATGGTTTTCAAAAACCATATAGTGAAGAAACAGGTAAAATGATAGACGAAGAAGTTCGTCAGCTAATTGATACCGCTTATGAACGAGTGAAGAAACTGCTTCGAGAGCGCATTAATGAAGTGACCACTATTGCCGAACAGCTTCTTAAAAAAGAAGTATTGTACAAAGATGATATGGTCGAACTATTAGGCGAAAGACCCTTTGAACAGCCTCTTTCAGTTCCAACCTTAATAACGGAGGAAACCGAAAATTCGACTATAGAACCTGCTCCACCGCAATCACCGGCTTCGGATAGTCCTAATTCTACTAACGAAGTGTAATGTCGAGCTCCAAAAGTAGAGAACGCATACTATCTAAGTTACGTGCCTCGCTTACGGAACATAAAGTGTCAATTCCTTTTCCTGCATTGGAACATTTTACTGGACCCATTTTTAATAAAAATCTAGGCTCTTTGGCCGAGCAATATGCTACTGAATTTACTCATTTAGGCGGACGTTTTGTGTATTGTGATAACAATCAAGATATGTTGGAAAAGTTACTTATGCTTTCTGATAATTTAAATTGGAATAAGATAGCAGTTCGTGATCCACAATTGATTTCTTTATTTGGTGAAAGTAAGATGAGTATCGTTCATCCTGATCATGATATTAATGAAAGCAATGCAGCGATAAGTCTTTGTGAGCGTTTAGTAGCTCGCACGGGAAGTGCTGTATATAGTAGTGCGCAATCTTACGGAAGAGAATTACCGATTTACGCTCATATTCATATAACTGTGGCATATACATCGCAGCTTGTTTATGATTGGCGTGAAGCTCAGGAATCTATACTTGATAAATATGATGGTAAATTACCTTCTGTGCTAAGCTTAACTACAGGCCCAAGCCGAACAGCAGATATCGAAAAAACCTTGGTGGTGGGTGTGCATGGTCCGCGCGAAGTTTATACTTTTCTAGTAGAAGGATGATCTATTCTTGAATAGACAATATCTACCCTTCGGTCATAGAGTCATAAATAGCTTGTTGTAAAATTACTTTTGTAAGTGGCTTAGTATAGTATTTATTTACAAGTTCAATTTTAGATGCACGCTCTCTATATTTTTCATTATCAAAAGTCGAGAGTAAATAGATAGCAATACTTTTTTTATTTTCAACTTTCATGATGTTAAAAGCATTTAGGAATTCCCAGGCATCCATGATGGGCATGTTAATATCTAAAAAAATAATATCAGGGTTAAAATACTCTTCATCTTCTGGATCTTTCATGGCTTCAAGAGCTTTCATAGGATTGGTGAATGAGTGAGTTTCGACATCTTTAATATGAACACTTATTAATTCTTCATGCAAAATATTTGTTGGTTCATAATCGTCAATTAGTAGTATAACTTTCTTTTTCATAGTTCTAATTTTGGTAAAGTAATTGTGAGTTTAATTTTAGTTAAAGTGTTTTATTGATATAAACTGAAAAAACAGCTCCTTGTTTAGTATTCTTTTTTACATGGATTGAACCTTCGTGTAATTCTGCTATTTTTTTACAATGGGTTAATCCAATACCAATTCCTTCAAAGTCATCGACACTGTTCAGACGCGCAAATAAGTTAAAGATTTTATCGTGTTTGTTATCATCAATTCCGATACCATTGTCTTTTATATGAAAAATATGGTAATAGGAGTCTTCATTATATTGGATATCAATTTTTGGAGCTCGATTCTTTTTAATGAATTTTAAGCTATTTGATAGCAAATTTTGGAATAACATGCGCAACTCAGTTGGGTAAGCAACAATAGTTGGTAAGTCTTTATCAAAAGTTATTTTGGCTTTTGTTTTTATAATCAGCGGTTGCAATTCACGGCAAATGTCATTAATAATATTGCTAACCCCAATGGGCTGTTTTCCCATTTTTTTGCCAATTCGTGAATGTTCTAGAATCCCTTGTATCAATAGAGCTATTCTTTTTGAAGAACTAGAAACAATGTCCAGGTACTTTTGTTTTTTATCAGGACTGATATTTTTTTGTTGAAGTAATTCAATAAAACTAGTAATTGTTCTAACAGGTTCTTTTAAATCATGTGATGTTGCATAAACAAAGTCTTCTAGCTCTGCATTGCGCTGTGCTAGTTTTATTTTTATTTGTGTTAACTCGGTAATATCCTTGTATACACCTATCATTCGGACCGGTTTGCCTGCTTCATCCCGATCAATTATTTGTCCTTCACAATAAATATTTACAGTGCTACCGTTTTTGTGGTAAAATCGCGCAGAGTAACTATAAGGAACTATTCCTTCGCTTTGAACATGAAGGCTATAACATTCAAAAATACCAGGCAGATCATCCGGGTGAACTAATTTTTTCCAAGAATCGGGGTGGTTATTTATTTCATCATCTTCGTAACCAAACATTTTTTTTAGTGCCGGGCTCAGATATTCCGTTTTCTCTTTGATGTTCCAATCCCAATATCCGGCTTGGGTACTTTTTAATATCGTGTCAATTATTAGATGCTTCTCATCCAGTTGTTTTTGGAAAATAGCTAATTGCTCATTTAAAGTAATTTGTTCTGATGACGGGGCACCCATGGGATTTATTTCTCTTCAAAAATATATAAATAAGACGCATTTTCAATTATTAGTTTGCAAAAACTAGTAATTATCTTTTTGTTTTTTTTAAGTTAATGCATGTGATTTCTTAACAGCTGACTCTTTAAAACTCCTAACAATTTAATTTCATTTGTGAAAAATAAATGGAATATGAAAAAAGTTTTTTTGCTATCTATTGTGTTACTTCCTTTATTGTCACAAGCCCAAGATATTTCACTTCATGAAAATTACAAAACCAACAATCAACAACGACTTGAAAAGTTCAAGCCTAACAGAGCGGGAGACGTGATTTTTAATGCTGGATTAGGCTCTATGCGAAAAGGCTATGGATTGAGTTATAATTTGGGAGCTGAATACATACTAACTGAAAATGTAGGTATTCGAGCAAATTACACTTCTAATAATACAGCAGTTATTGGCTATTGGTCAGGTGCTAGTAGATTAACAGTAGATGTAAGCTATCACTTTATTCAAAACAAACGTTGGGATGTATATGCCGTTGCAGGAATTGGAGCGGAAAGAATGCGCTATCGATGGATGAATGGACGTCAGGAGCAAAGTTGGAATTCTATAAGTCCAGTACTTAACGCTGGAGTGGGTGCTAGGTATAAAGTGACACCGAACTTTGG
>CAYMFF010000020.1:0-10805 GCA_964389575.1 uncultured Chitinophagaceae bacterium | reverse complement strand
GTTTTATAATTCGTTCCTTGTGAGCGTGCATAGGTTGATAAATCACCCAAACCGTTAGAAACGGTAACCGAACGAGTAGGTATTGGTCTATAAATATCTTCATCGGTTAAGTTATAACCCAATGCTTTTTGATTTTCAAATATGTATTTAAACGCGGCAATTCTAAAAACGTATCGCATGGTTTCATTAGGAAGGAAAAGGTCATAAAAATTATATGAACCTTGGCGTTTTGCTCGTCTATTATAACCACCCATACCGCAGTTATAACTTGCAGCGGCAGCGGTCCAATTGCCAAATTTTCGGTAAGCTTGTTTTAAATACTTGCAAGCAGCATCGGTTGATTTGTAAGGGTTGTAACGTTCGTCTACCTCGCCATCCAAATACAAACCATAGCTTGGTGCTGTTTTTGGCATGAACTGCCAGAATCCGGCTGCGCCTACTCTTGATCGTTGATTACGCAATGCACTTTCTGCAACGCATAAGTACTTAAAGTCATCTGGCACACCATTTGCTTTTAGTTTTTGCTCAATAATTTTCATATACCGCCCCGCATGTTTGAGTATATAAATCGTAGAACCTTGCATATAACTGTTGAACAAAAGTTCTCTGTCAAAACGTTCGCGTACATCCCAAACTTTTAACGGCATTTTTTCACCGAACATTGTAAAAGTTCTTGGTACATCAGGTGCTGTTAGATAAAGCGCCTTGTGTCTTTTTCCTGTGCTATTCGCATCAGGACTAATATATCGAGTTTGTGCTAGGATGGCATTTGAAATGAATAAAAAACTAAGGGCAATAAGAAGATGTTTGTTCATAATGGGTAGTATTAAATTTTATGTGGTTTGTTTATTTTCTGGGTTTTTTATAAATGGGAACTGTACTGCATGGCTCTCCGTACATGATACTTTTGGCAATCGGTAGCAGCTTTTTAGTTATTTCGACATAAGCGGCTGCGTTCATTTCTTCTTCGCCACATCCTTTGATTACCATTCTTTTATCCTCATAAATTTCGGCTGAAAGTTGGCGTATATTATGAAGAAGAATTTCTGTTTTCACAGATGCAGGTGAACCAAAATAAATTTTGTCTGTAAATGAATTCAAATGGTTAGCCGCTAACATATATGCCCAATGTGGAATAATAGCATCGGTCGAACAATGCAAAGCAACTGCTTGGTTTTTGTAGTCTGAAAAATCAAACGTTTTTAATGCGGCACGGTAATCCTTTTCTTTGAGAATGAGTTCCATGAACAAAAATTGCTTCAAGTCAAACTCTATTATATTTTTAGGAAGGAACTCCTCAAGATTCAGAGTTATAATGCCACTACTGGCTACCTTGTTTACAATTTCGCTCACAATAGAAACAAAGGTAATTCAGTGCCATCGTAACCCTGCTTTATAGATTCTCTTTCTTGCTAATTTTATGATAAATCTTATGTAAAGTGGTATCCAAAAAGTATTTAAATCCCTTAGATTTGCGCTACATTTTTAATTAAAGGTGAGTGGTAAAAAAAATATTGCCGTAGTGGCGGGAGGCTTTTCTGGTGAGTTTGACATTTCGATACAAAGTGCTACAGTTATTTGCGAGAATATTAATCCAGATAAGTATCAAGTTTATAAAATCATTATCACAGAAAAAGAGTGGTTTGAAGAAAGCACGAAAGCTCCTGTTGATAAGAATGATTTTTCAATTGTAATTGACGACCAAAAAGTTCAATTTGACTTGGTTTTTGTAGGCATTCACGGTACGCCAGGCGAAGACGGAAAACTGCAAGGTTATCTTGATATGCTGGCTATCCCTTATACTTCATGCAATGCAGTGGTTTCTGCTCTTTCATTCAACAAAATATTTTGTAATCGAGTCGTTGACTTTAGCGATGTAGAAGTTGCTAAATCCATGCATCTATTTAAAAATAGAGATTACACAGCCGATGATATTCTTCAAAAAGTTAGTTTACCAGCTTTTGTAAAACCAGCTGAAGGGGGAAGTAGTTTGGGAACTTTTAAAATTAAAGAAAAAGAAGATCTGATGCCCGCTGTTATGAAGGCATTCGAGGTGGATCCTCAAGTAATGGTGGAAGAATTTATTGCTGGAAGAGAATTAACCCAAGGTGTTTTCGAAGAAAATGGAGCCTTAGCCATGCTACCGATTACCGAAATTATATGCACGACAGAGTTTTTTGATTATAAAGCGAAGTATACTCCGGGAATGACTGATGAAGTAACGCCTGCTGCTATTTCTGAAGATTTAGCGACTCGCATAAGCAACATCTCAGAATTGTTATATCAAGACTTATATTGTAGAGGGATTGTTCGATTTGATTATATCTATGACGATCAGCAGGATAAAATCTATTTTTTGGAGGTAAATACCATGCCAGGACAGAGTGAGGCAAGTATTGTACCTCAGCAAGTTAGGGCATCCGGACGAACGTTAAGAGAATTCTATGATAATTTAATTACCCAATCCTTACAGAATCACTAAATTGCAGTGTTAACTATGCTTAGACGTTCACTTATATTGAATTTACTAATTGCCTTACTGCTAGTTGCAGGTTTGGCTTATGGTTTTTTTAATTCTTTAAATTATTTAACCAATCACGGAAAAGAAATTAGTGTTCCTAAACTAACCGGAAAGTCTTTAAACCAGGTTGTGAAGGAATTGCGAGATAAGAAATTTAAGGTTCAGATTGATAGTACTTATAAATCATACATTGATCCCTTACAAATCCTGCGGCAAGAACCAGAAGAAGGAAGTATGGTTAAAGTGGGTCGTACAATTTTCTTATTAGTAAATCGAGCTGATGCACCGAAGTTGGAAATGCCTGATTTGGTTAGCAAAAGTTTCAGAAATGCTGTTCTAATTTTAAAAAGCTATCGTTTTGTGATGGGTGATACAATTTACAGGCCTGATATTGCAGCCGGCGCTGTTTTGGAGCAACGTTATAACGGCAAAGTTATATCTGCCGGTTCACCAGTGCCTTATGGTAGTCGTATTGATTTGGTAGTAGGAGAAGGTTTGGCCGATTACGAAGTCGATGTGCCTAATCTAGTAGGAAAATCGTGGAGAGATGCTAAAGATATTTTAGCTTCTGCGGGCTTATTTGAATTATTAGTTTACGATGGTGAAATTGAAGATACTATGTCAGCTATTGTATATAAACAGTATCCCGAAGCGCTTAATGATCTTGACTTTCCGAATGCAATACGAGGAGGCGATATGATTGATCTTCATTTAATGCAAAATCCTACACCTCAAATATTGCGTAAGAATGCACCTGGTTCGCTTAAGTATCAAGACCTAGATGATAGCACCACCAATGTTTTGCAACAGCGATTGGATAATGCGAATACTACATTGGCTAAAGCTAAGAAAAAAACAGTTGAACCTGTTGATCAGGATCTTGGATTTAGCTCGGAAGAAGATAATACGGTTGTGAAGCCAAGAAGAAAAAGAAGAAAAGTACAGAAGGAGGGCAAGGGATTAAATGCTCTCTCTGATAGTAAAAAGAAAAAGAAAAAGAAAAAGAAAAAAGCCGCACCTAAACCTAAGAAAGTAATACAAGAAACGAATGATCAAGATTTTTCAAATGAGTTTGAATAAATGTTGCATCATATTACTAGTCTGTATAAGTTTTAATTTTCAGATAAAAGCGCAGGAGGCTGTTGTTCCCTTATTGAACAATTTTAATTTAGATAATTCACCAAGTAATTATGGTACGCAGAAACAGCGTGCTACATTGCCATTTTTTGATGATTTCTCATATAACGCAAGTACGCCTAATCCGGCATTGTGGGAAGAAAATCAAGTGTTTATTAATAACACTATGGGTATTAATGTTCTTACGCAAGGTGTTGCCACTTTTGATGGTTTAAATGAACAGGGAAGACCCTATAAGCCCAATAATTTTAATGCGGTAGGTTATGGGGACAGTTTAACGTGCACTCCCATTAATTTGAGTTTCAGAACACCCGCCGACAGCATAAATCTTAGTTTTTGGGTGCAACCGCAGGGTAATGGTTTTGCTCCAGAAACAAATGATAGTCTGTTTCTTTTCTTTAGAAATTCAACGAATAACTGGGTGCAAGTATGGAGACAAATGGGATCAACTACCCTAGATTTTGAACAAAATTTTGTGAAAGTAATTGATCCGCAGTTTTTACATGACAGCTTTCAGTTCCGATTTGTAAACTTTACTTCACTTAATTTGAACGATGATGTTTGGAATTTGGATTACGTAGAAATGGATGTTAATCGAAGTTCTAATGATACCACAGCAAATGATATTGCTTTTACTACACCGCCAACTTCAATTTTAAATACCTACACAGCAATGCCTTTTCGTCACTTTTTGACTACTGACTTATCTACGCAACAAGATATTGCTGTTCGAAATATTTATGACGTGAGTAATACGTTTACAGTACGTCACACCGCCGAAGAAACCGTCGGAAGCACAACTATCAGTTCCAATGCATTGGCACCGTTTAACGCCTTTGCTAAAAGTGTAGCGAATTTAGCCAATCCTTCTTTTGCCTTAGGACTAAGTGGAGCGGGACCTTTTTCTGTTCGTAACACGTACACGATTGATCCAATTAATCTAACCGATTTTAAGGGAAATGATACTATTGTAAGTGAGGCAGTTTTTGACAATTATTTCGCTTACGATGATGGCTCTTCTGAATTAGCTTATTTCTTAATTGGGGCGTTGAATCAACCTACAAAAACGGCAATGCGGTTTGAATTGCGTCAGGCTGATACAGTTTATGGATTGGGTGTTCATTTTGCCGCTCAGGTTCCTAGTGCAGCGGGAAAGTTTTTTAGCATAGTACTGTACGATAGTTTGGGGGCTACTTCACCCGGTGATATTATACTTCATCAACAAGATTTATATCAAGTTCAATATCCAACTGTCCGAGGCGAGTTTTCTACTTATGCGTTTGATACGCCCATTGGCTTAGGACCGGGGAGATATTATATCGGCATTACCCAACCAGCTAATTTTGGAAGTGACAGTATTTATTATGGATTGGATGTAAACAATGATAACAACATCCAACAGTTAAGTTATAATGTGAATGGCTTTTGGTTTAATTCTTCAGTTACAGGAACCGTAATGATTCGACCTATGGTAGGCAGTTCATTTATTCCTACGGATATTGATGAAGTAAGCTCAACTGAGACAAGCGTAATTTATCCAAATCCGTCTAGTAACATTTTCAGAATTTCTGGCTCTCAAAAATGGAATGAAGCAGAAATTTTGAGCGTATCTGGCCAGATTCTAAAAAGAGAAAATATTGTAAACAACTCTGTCCATTTAGATGAATTTCCAAGTGGCACGTATTTTATAAAATTGATTAATAGTAAACATTCAGAAACACATAAGGTATGCAAACAATAACGGCATCGGAACTTAAAACAAGAAAGAACAGTGGCGAAGAACTTTATATCTTAGATGTAAGAGAACAAAGCGAATATGATCAAGTGAATATGGGCGCTAAGCTAATTCCCTTGGGCAAAATTGCCAATGGAGAGATTGACGAAATTGAAGACTGGAAAGACAAGGAAGTTATTATTCATTGTCGAAGTGGAGTTCGTTCTATGCAAGCTTGCATGATTTTGGAACAACATGGTTTTTCGAATACCGTTAATTTAACTGGTGGTATTTTGGCTTATGGGGAGTCTTAGATCATAACAACTTTTTCTAAATAAACGAAACCCCACAACGCAAGTTGTGGGGTTTTAAATTTCTTATTGATTCAAGATTTATTTCTTATCCTTTCCTTTGGTTAATTCTTCGACAGCTTCTTCTACTGTATCAGGAATATCATCTGCAGCAGCTTCACCGCTAACATCTTTTGCTTCACCAACTGCTGGGTCAGTTGCGCCATCTTTAGGACCCGCATGTTTTTTAACCTCTTCAAAAACTTCATTTTCACCGCCTTCTTCATATCCAGTATGCTGGTAAACAATTTCGCCATTTTTGTCTACTATCATTGTAAACGGGACATTCTGAAAATTCAAAGAACGTTTTAAATCGCTATTCTGATCTAAATATACTGGCCAATCCCAACCTTGAGAACGAGTGTATGCTTTTACCATGGCAGCAGCGCGACTATCATCAATTGAGATGGTAATGAAATCAAAATCCGCTTGTTCTTTCCACTCAGGTAAAACAGATTTGATATTCTTAATTTCCGCTTTACACGGTACACACCAAGTAGCCCAAAAGCTAACCAATGTTACACGTCCTTCTTTGAAAATTTTGTTGAATTTTACGGGTTTCCCGTTTAATTGTTTAATCGTAGTAGTGGGCAATTCCTGTGCATTCAAACCAATTGTCAGAACTACCGCGGAGAGAATAAATAATAATTTCTTCATAATTATATATGTTATGTTAGTAAAACTACTAAATAGACGATTAGTTTAATGAATCCTTAGTTATTTTTTGGTAAAAAAATACGCTAAGGTTTCATTAATGCTTAAAGTGACGCATTCCAGTCATAACCATTACCATACCATTGTTTTTAGCAAAATCTACGGAGTCTTTATCCCGAATAGAACCACCCGGTTGAATCACGGCTGATATGCCAGCTTCATGAGCAATTTTTATACAGTCATCAAAAGGAAAGAAAGCATCGCTAGCGAGCACGGCACCGTGCAGGTTAAATTCAAATTGATTTGCTTTAGCAATGGAATGTCGTAATGCATCGATACGCGAAGTCTGGCCACAACCCTTACCTATTAATTGAAGATCCTTGACTAATGCAATAGCGTTTGACTTTAAATGTTTACATAATGAATTTGCAAATGATAAATCTCCTTTTTCTATTCCATTACCTTCTCTTGCACCTACCTCTTCCCACTTGGAATAATTACCTTGGTCATTGTCTTGAATAAGTTTGCCGCCTAAAATAGTTTTTTCACTTCTTTTCAAATTAGTCGATTGGCTCTTTTGCATCTTTAACAAAATTCTATTTTTCTTTTTGCTCAATAATAAAATTGCATCTTCGCTAAAAGAAGGCGCTAGCAATACCTCAAAGAAAATGCCACTCATGTCTTCTGCTACTTCTTTACTAACTTCTTGATTCGTTATGATTACACCGCCAAACGCACTTTCTGGGTCACCTGCCAAGGCTGCTTTCCAAGCCTCAAAATTATTATCTCGGATTGCAGCGCCACAAACATTTGTATGTTTGAAGACTGCGAAGAAAGGCTCATTTATATCTTCAAATTCATTTATCAAACTAACCGCAGCATCTACATCAACTAGGTTATTATAAGAAAGTTCTTTTCCATTTAATTGTTCAAAATGCTCAGATAGATTTCCGATAAACTGAGCACTTTGATGCGGGTTTTCGCCATACCGTAAGTTCCTCGTTTCACTGTTAAAATAATTATCAATAGCAATATCATATTGCGTTACAATCTTGAATGTTCTAGCCGCATATTCTTTTCGTTGCGCTAAGGTCGTTTCACCGTTTTGGTCTATTAAGATTTTTCCTAAGCCAGCATAATCATCTTTCGATCCAATCACACAAACATCTTTAAAATTTTTAGCGGCTGCGCGTAGCATACTCGGTCCGCCGATGTCTATTTTTTCAATAATTTTTGCTTCTTCACTTGTATTAGCTAGGGTTTCTTCGAAAGGGTATAAGTCCACGATTACCAAGTCGAGTTCAGGGATGTCATGTTCTTTCATTTCAGCTAAGTCGGTTTCTAAATCTCGTCTGCCCAGAATCCCACCAAAAACTTTTGGGTGAAGTGTTTTTACTCTACCACCTAAAATAGAAGGATAGGAAGTGACACTTTCTACTGCAATACAATCAATACCCGCTTCTTCTAAAAACTTTTGAGTGCCGCCTGTGGAGTAAATTTTTACACCTTGATCTTGTAGTGTTTTGGCTAATGTATCGATGCCATCTTTATAGAATACAGATATTAATGCAGATTGAATTTTTTTGTTCATAACGGGATAATTTTTGCTCCATCGGTTGCAATGTAATGCGTTGGCAAATCTACTTCGCTAAGTTGGCTTTTTAGTTCTTCTATTTTCCACAAACCAATATTTCCGTCGATAATTATTTCTTTTGCTCTAACATTATTTATCAAGGGTAGAATATCCTTAATCCAAGGGTCTGAAATAACTAAATAATCTATATCAACCACTTGCTTGGTTTTGAGTTTATAGGCTTTTTTAACTCTGAGAATAGTACGACCTGCGACAGTTATAAAATCATAAAAACGATTTCTAAAAACTGGAGTATCAGTAATTCCATTTTGAATACCCATAATTAAATGACTCGGTTCTCTAACGTACTGATGAAATTTTTCTATTTTATCAGAAGGAATACTATCATATAAAAAGCTAGTATTTCCTTGAATATGCTCTAGGTAAGGCTGATTAGCATTGTAGAATACAAGTTGGTGTTGTTGAAGTGTTTCTTTTTTATGATAAATCGAAATGCCAATAACAACTAATAATAGCGCTAATGATATTGGTAAAAATTGCTTTCTTCTACCAATGAAAAAGGCCGTGAGAGTTAACATGAAAAGTAATAATAAAAGGCATTGAAATAAATTAATATAAATGCCATGCAGGCGAACAAACGATAAACCTGCTGTAAAATGGATGAAGCTGTTTAGCGTGCTGATGATAAATGAAATAAGTAATCCAATCATTTTGGCTATTGGCGGAAAAAAAGAAAATACAATTAGCAGAACTTCACCATAAATAATAATTGTTACCAAAGGGATGGCGATCACATTGGTGAAAAGAAAGAGCAATGGAAACTGATGGAAATAATACAGGGCTATTGGGAACGTGAAAATTTGTGCAGACAAAGAAACACACATGAGTTGCCAAATTTTTCGAAGTAAAAACTTTTTAAAGTAAATACGGTCATTCATTGGCTTATAGAAAAGGATGATTCCCAACACTGCAGTGTAAGAGAGTTGAAAGCCCACATCCCACAGCAAATGAGGTTGAAAAATCAGTAGTGTAAAAGCAGAAGCGAATAAAAAATTGAGTGTAGGAATTTTCCTAAAAATTAGTTGACCAATACCTAAAAAGGTGAACATAATACTTGCTCGCTGAACAGAAGGTGGGAACGTAGTTACTAAAGCGAAGCACCACATTGTGAGCAAAGCCGTGATTATTAGTATCCGTTTTCTTTTTCTAAAAAAGGTGATGAGACCCAGAAAAAACTGAGTGCCCATATAAAAAATGCCCATATGAAGTCCCGAAATAGCCAGCAGGTGAATAAGTCCAGTTTTGGTATAATCAGTATAAATTTCTCGTTCAATGTCATCTCGATATCCAGTGATGAGTGCTTGTGCGATTCCCTGAGAAGTCCGATTGGGAATATAGGTTCTAAGAATTAATTTAATTTTTTCGTGCCAAATGCGAAACGGGTGTAGCCAATTATGTTGAGCCTGATTTACTTTTTTCCATTCGTTTGTACTTAAGAAGCATTGATCAAAAATTCCTTTATTTTGACAGAATGCTGCATAATCAAAACCACCAGGATTTCCATTATTAATAATCGGTTTCAGTTTATTGATGAGTATAATTTCATCACCCGTTGTCAAAATTGGTTTCTCTGCATCTTTGGTGAAATACAGGATGACTTCCCCATCAACGGCCATTGATTTTTTATCGTCAATGGCTTTAGTTAATTCTACGGTCGCCTTAAAGGTTCTTTCGGTTTCCTTTAATGGCGTCAGTAATTTTCCTTTTAGTTTGGTGTTTTCGGTGACATGATATCGATACCAATTACTATTGTTTTCAACCCGGTGTACAAATACGCATAAATAACCCAGATTAAACAATAATATTTGAATCATCATACCATTGAACCAAGAAAATTTTAGTTTTTTGGCAAGTGAAACGTACTGAAAGCCAATAAGTAGAATTACACTTAAGAGGAGTAACACAAGAAAGAATATTGGATGTAAGGCATCCTGAAAACGGTAAGTGATTATCCCTACAATAAATGGAAGTAGTATGCGCAGAAAAGGGATACTCTGCACATGATGCATAGACTTAGTCTAATTCTTTTACTTGACATTCGCCCCAAACATCTGCAAACTCATTACAACGAGTTCGAGCATCGTTTTTGCGGAGTCCTTCTAAATTAAAACTAACACTGTCAGAACCTGTGGTTGTGGAACATTCACAAGTCCAAGATTTTTGGCAAGACGTGGAAGTCATCCCAATAAACAAAAACACCGCAAAAAGTAATAAAGCATTTTTCATAATCTCTTTCAAAAATAGTGTTTTCTGAGACTTACACAACTATTTTTCATTGCTTTTCGAGATGTACTGCATTTTAACAAGTTTGGCATAAAGCCCTTCTTGAGCTAGCAGTTCATCGTGTTTCCCTCTCTCTTTTATTTCGCCTTTTTCTAGGACGATGATTTCATCGGCATTTTGAATCGTACTTAGTCTATGGGCAATTACAATAGAGGTTCTGTTTTGCATTAATTTTTGAATTGCTTCTTGAACAATTTTTTCACTTACCGTATCCAAAGAAGAAGTTGCTTCATCCAAAATTAAAATAGGAGGGTTTTTATATATCGCACGCGCAATAGTAAGGCGTTGTTTTTCGCCACCACTTAATTTTGTGCCACGGTCGCCTATATTCGTTTGCAGGCCATCTTCTTTTTCATTAACGAAAGAGGCATTCGCGATTTGGCAACTTTCAATAACTCGATCTCGGTCAATTTCATCTTGCCCCAGTGCAATATTATTTTCTACACTATCATTAAATAGAATAGGTTCTTGTGATACAATTCCCATCAAGGC
>CAYMFF010000019.1:36710-39683 GCA_964389575.1 uncultured Chitinophagaceae bacterium | reverse complement strand
TTTAAAAAACTCTTAAAGAAAAAGCCCAATGCTTACACATTGGGCTTTTGGTAGGTATAAAATAAATTTTTTATTCTATCAATAATTTTAAAGTTTGCTTACCTTGATCTGCTTGAATCTGAATGAGATACAATCCCGGGGCAATTCCTTTGGTATTAATTTCTTTTTCCATCCGGGTATCCTGTTCTACATCACCAATTTCATACGATGAGATAACACTTCCATTTATACTCAATAATTCAAGGACCACATCATTCAAAGATTCTTCAGCTAACAAAGCTACCGTGGTACTATTCGATGCAGGATTTGGATATGTTTTTAACTGACCGATACTAGATGTAAGATTAACTGTGCTAACGGGCCCACATGTAGGACAATCTAATTTCCACTGAAACCATTGGTGCTCATATGAGGTGTTATTAAATGCATAGCAAGGAATGTGACGATTACGCCAGAAACCAGTATCATTTCGCATAAGAGCTGATTGAGACCAGACACCCTTAGTGTATTGCTGAAAACCTCCATCAACTTCTTCAAAAGCTATGAAACGGAAATTATTAAAATTAGGATTATCTCTGTTACCAGATATGTATAAAGTATCTGCATTAGGCGTCCAAGTATCACCAGATTTAAATACAATACTTGCCGCTGCTTTGTTACCCGCTGGAACATTTAAGTTGATAGGAACCTGAACATAGTTAAAACCTTCTCCAGTTCCGGAAACAATTGTATCATTTTCAGAACTAGCAGTAAGCGGAATACGAATCGTTCTTCTTTTGGTTGGTGTGGAAGCTAAATAACCATGATAATTGCTTGAGGTAGGCGTTAAATCCATGAAACCATGCAAAACTCGAAGTGTATCGGTACCATGGTTTGAGGCTGTTTGACTGGTTGGTGCATAATATCGAATATCTAAATCATTTTGATTGCCACTTCCGTCTCCGTAAACTACCGATACAACTAGTGTATCCACAACATTTGTTTTTGCCGCATTTCGAGTATAAATAAATGGAATAAACAAAGAATCAATTGTGTACGGATCATTAAATGTTATGGCTGTTTCGCCGGGATACTGAGCAGGATCATTATATCGAGGATCCACGGGGTCGAGATACGATGCTACCGATTTAACCCAAACACCAGAATATTCTGGAGGACTTCCGTAGGGAGCCATAATCGTAGTGTCCGACCACAACAAATTGTAATGATCATTTGCATAAATATTCAGAGCCCCATTATAAGATTTATATACAGCATCTACAATGTCGTACCAACGAGCAGGGCCTCGAGTTTTATCGCCGGTTCCCAAGGTAATCTTACCTGGAGTAAGATGATCGGTATCCAATTGTTCGAAATTTTTATCTTCATTTAAAACTCCAGAACCAGGAGCTTGTTGGGCATAAGTTGCAAAACTTGTAATTAGAAAGATGCCCAGTAATAGTTTTTTCATATCTATAATTTTTCCCTAAGTTACTACAACTCCCAGAAAAATTACAAATATTTATTCTTCAAAACTTCGAGGTGATGCTTTTCATGCCCTGCTATGGCATACAATAAGCTACGTACTGAAACATTTAGCTCATTCGCAATTCCTACTTTCCCGTGTGTTTGTTTTGACAACCCTTTAAAAAAAGCCAATGTAGAAATTCGATTTGCGATATATTCTTCTAATAAACTTTCTTTTGTTCTTCTGGCAGCATCGGCTTCACGAACATAATCATCTTGTTCATAACCTGGTAAGGATTTTGCTTCACCTCGGGCAATTTGTAACGCTCTTGTACAAAAAATTCGTTCTGTATCGATTAGATGAATAACCAATTCTTTCATAGTCCATTTTCCTGTTTCGTAAGAATCGTCAAGAAAAATATCATCTGTATTTTCTACAATTGACAATAATTCTTTTGCCTGAAGTTGCAGGAAGGATAAAATATCTTCATCTTTTACCTTGCTTATATACGGCTCGAAATAAGGCGGGTATTCTGTTTGTTGAGGGGCGATAAAACTGCGCATTACATTTGAGAGATTTGATAACCTTGTTCTTTTAATTTATTCAATAATCCGTCTGGTCCGTGCAAATGCAGTGTTCCAACTAAGATAAACGCTTTCGTACCATTTTCTAAATAAGAAAATATTTGAGGCATCCAATTATTGTTTCTTTCCACCAGTAAAGATTGATAGGTAGCCGGATAATCTTTCTTCATGTCCTGAATTTCTTTATTCATATCCTCTTTTTCGCCGGACTTCCAATTTGTAATTAAATCAAACAAGGTCGTTTTCATGTCTTTCATATCCTTTAGAGAATAAGACACAAACTCATCCTCTTTTCCTTCGCCCATCATCGTGATTCGGTTTATTTGATCATCAACCGTCTCTAGTTGTTGTAATTCTTTTTTATCTTCTGTTGCCTTTTTTGTGAAATACATATCTACTCCTTCTTCGGTCATCCCCATATCTTTTTTCATAGCCATGGCAGAAATTGTTGTAACCACTAAAGCGGGTTTCATTTTTTGCATCATGGCAATCGGTAAACCATATTTACCGCAAGCGGCATCTAATTCTTTATACGTCTCCTTTGAAAGTACGGTTTGCAGGGTTCTATCATCTTGATACATTCCCTTGCTCATTACTTTTTGTTGCAAGCCTGGATCGCCGAGTGCTTTAGTGTCTGTTTCAAAAGTTAATACTTTAGAATCGTTATACGCATTTTCAAAAGCCTTGGGCAGTGGATAATCTTCTTTGCGCAAAATATGAACAGTACCGCCAAGATAAATTGAGTGATCTCCCTTACTCACTTTCCAAACAGAGGTTTTACCATTATTGGTTTTCGTTGATTTTTTGTTTTGGGCATCGCAGTTCGTCCAGCCTAAAATAAAGGTGGCAGCCAAAGAGAATAATGTAAATTTTTTCATGTCAAGTATATTAATGTCAAAAGATAGACCAAAGCAATCAGTTCGATTAAAATCAGCCAAATCT
>CAYMFF010000019.1:30090-36610 GCA_964389575.1 uncultured Chitinophagaceae bacterium | reverse complement strand
CACTTTGCCACTATTCGATAAGCAATTAGACAAATTATCTACATAAGAATCAATATCCTGATCCGATGTCAAAAAATGAAAAACAGCACGGTCATACCAAAAATCAAAAGCTTGTTTACTTTTAAATTCAGTTATATCCGATACAATCCAGTTCACAGTATTTGCCTTTTCGCCTAAACGCTCTTTGGCTCTGCGGATAGCATTTTCTGAAATATCGAGCACTGTAATATTTGAATAATTATGTTCCAGTAAATAATCTACGAAAAAACCATCCCCTCCACCAACATCTATAATAGAAGCATCTTTTGAAATTTTTAGCTCTTTCAAATATTCTATGGCTGTAATAGGTTCAGGCTGATACCAACTTACTTCGGTGAGTTTTTTGTTGGCGTAAACCGTTTGCCAATGTTCTTTCATGCTCATTCAAGAAGCAAAATACAATTTTTATAGAATTTCTTTTCAAGATTATTATTCCTAAGTAATAATAAGATTATTTTTAAATTCGAAAATTTTGTTATGCCCCTCCGTATTATTTATTCTTCTTTTACTATTCTCTTTCTTTTTTTATCATTGGGTTTAAGTGCAACTGATTTTGATAATGAAACAGAACCTAAGATTTTATTTGGGAAAGTTACACCAGCTGATTTTGATTTGTCGGCTCATAAATTTGACACAACCGCAGATGCCGTTATTATCGCAAATAATGGTTCAGCCAGAATGGGTATCGCAAAAGAACAAGTGACGACCCTACAGCATAAAGTAACTAAGCGAATTAAAATACTTTCAGAAAATGGAAAGAAGCTTGCTAACAATTCTATTAAGTTATTAGGCTCAAATCGAATCGGCAAGTTTTCAGGATATACTCATATATTAAAAGATGGGGAGGTAAGCTCCTACAAAATGGGTAAAAAAGATTTTTTTTATGACAATCAGCAAGAAGGATTGTCCGTAGTAAAATTCACCATTCCAAAAGTTGAAGTAGGTGCTATCATAGAATTAGAATACACCTATCTTTCGGACTATTATTTCTACATACCCGATTGGCATTTTCAAGATAAATACCCAGTACTTTCCTCTTCTTTTGAATTTGTTCACCCACGTTTAATGACTTATTATATTATTCCTCAAATGAATGTTCCGTTCAATTCTTTTCATAATAGCGCCACTAAAAAACCCAATGACCCTTTTTTATTGAAACGCTGGACCGTTAAAGACCTGCCGGCCTATCTGCCCGAACCGCTTACTTATGCTGATGATAAATTTATCTGTAAACTAAGTTTTGAAAAAAGCAGTGGCTACAGAGCCAACTGGGATGACTTTTGTGATAATACGATAAGCACATTAGAATGGTATAAACCATTTTTCAACTCGCATAACTTTTTTAACACCTACATCCGCAAAAGAAAAGGAGAAAGCAAAACTCAACTCGCCCAACGTATTTACTATAAAATACGAAATCAATTCAAGTGCAAAAATTCGAATTCTGTCAAACCAGAATTGGTTCCACGTCAGATAGTACGGAACAAAAAAACCAACTCTACCGACATCAATCTATTTTTATTTTCTTGCTTAAAACATTTTGGATTCAGAACCTCACCGGTTCTAATTAATACACGTAATAACGGAAAACCGATTATGGATGTGCCAATATTAAGTAAACTAAACCATGTAGCTTGTTATCTAAAAATAGACGGGCAAGTACTATTTCTCGATGCTAGCAAACCCTATTATAAATTTGGTGTGCTACCTCCTTTTTGCTACAATGGATTTGCACATATCGTAGATGAAAAACATATAGCCGTTAATTTATCGGCTAACAATATAAAAGAAATACAACAAACAACAACGACCTATACCCTAGATACAGTAAACAATAAAATAGTTTCATCAACCAAAAAGGAATTAGGAGAGTATGCTTCCATGCTTGTGAGAAAGACGCTAAGAAAACAAACTATTGAAGAATTTGAAAAAAAACATAAAGTGACCAAGCAAGATGAAAATGGCTTAGACTCATTCTATTTAAAACAAAACGAAACAGATACTTTTTTATACCAGTTACATTCTTACAGCAGCCAAGAACTTGAAAAATTTGGTGAGGAGTATTCTATTCGTCTTGAAAAAAAATACACTTCAGAGAAACTAGATAACGCACTAAAGGCCAAAAACAGAAAGTACCCAATTGAATTGCCCTACGCCAAGTATTATGTTTATTCTTCAGAACTTGAGATTCCATCAGGATTCAAGGTGGTTGAAACGCCTGAATCTGCGATTATTGAACTGCCGGATAACAAAGGAAGTTTCAACTATTTTGTAGAAAAAACCGAAGAGAAAGTTTCAATTAGTACCATTCTGAAATTAAATAAATCGGTATTCAAACCGCATGAATTTTCTGAATTAAAAAAGTTTTATGCCACGATTAGTTCACTGAACGAAAACGCGATTATTATTTCAAAAAAGTAATATGAAAGTCAAAAACCTTGCCCTGCTATTGATTCTTTTAATGAGCTGCAACCAGTTTGTCTTAGCGAATAAATTTGCCGTTGCAACTATTCCTTCCGAGCTTAGAAAAGATGCTAAGGTCGTCATTCGTGAACAGAAAAGAATAGTAACCCTTCCTTCAATCAAAGAACAAATCATTGAAGAGCAATACACCATTACCATTCTTAATAAAAAAGGAAGAGCGCATGCCGATATACTTGCCTACTATGATAAAAATAGTGAAGTAGAAATAAAATATGCTCATTTATATGACGCATTCGGCAAAAAAATAAAATCGATGAAACAACATCAAGTTGTAATACGATCTGCTGTTACGAGTAACTATGAAGCCTTAGATATGTCGGATAGTAAAATGAAAATTTTCAGCTTTATGCATTCAGATTATCCATACACGGTGTCATACAGTGTCAAAAAAAGACTAGCACAAAGTATGCATATCGCATCTTGGCTTCCTGTTAATGACCTCGGGATATCTTGTGAGCAAGCCCAATACGAAATTAATAGCGACCTCGCATTAAAAGTTAATTATAAAAGTGAAAAAGAACCCATAACCACCAAAGGCAAAATGAATACCATACGTTGGGATTATTCAAATATCCCAGCCATAAAAAAAACGCAATTAATCCCAAATTTGAAAAACGTTTTACCCAACATTCAAGTAAGCCTTAGTCAATTTTCGGTTTCTAATATTAAAGGACAAATGAATTCTTGGGAAACCTTAAGCTCCTTTTTTTATAATCTAAATAAGGGTCGTAATACGCTGAGGCCAGAAGAACAAAAAAAGATTATTGCCATAAGCGAGTCTCATAAAACAACGCAAGAAAAAGTAAACGCACTCTACAAATATATGCAAAGCCATACACGTTATGTGAGCCTTCAATTTGGCATAGGAGGTTTACAACCTTTTAATGCACAATATGTTTCAGACAAAGGCTATGGTGACTGCAAAGCGCTTACTAATTATATGTATTCTATTTTGCAAGTTGCGAAAATACCATCGTTTTATTCACTTGTTCGCTCTGGTAAAAACGCAATGCCTATAGATGCTAGCTTCCCGAGTGACCAGTTCAACCATGTCATTCTATGCGTGCCCAATGAAAAAGATTCTATCTGGCTGGAATGCACAAGTCAGCATCAAAGCCCCGGTTACCTTGGTCAATTTACCGCTAATAGAAAAGCACTATTGGTAGCTCAAACTGGTGGATCTCTAGCAAATACACAACGCTTACATTACAAAAACAATTCAAAGGTTAGCACAGTTAATTTTAAAATAGATTCATTGGGCAATTATGAAATACAAAGACAAACGACTTATCAAAGTATGCTTCAAGAATCATTGCGCTATAGGATTAATGCTTGGAATCAACATAAAATGCAACAAGATTTAGAAAAACGAATCCCATTAAAATTTTTGAACCTCGAAAGTTTTGAACATACCATTACTGATGGCAAACACCCCAAGGTAATTGAGCGCATTAAGTCCCGAACAGACAGACCGAGCTTGTTCGCCAAAAAGAGATTATATTTTTATCCTACGATAACTATTGATAAAAAAATGTGGTACTACCAACCATTTGATAATGAAAGAAACATTGATTTTAAATTACCCATGGGCAGAACTTTAATTGATACTATTTATATCAATACGCCAAAAGGCTTTGTCACCAAAATGATTCCAACGCCCGTCTCAGTAAAAACTCAGTTCGGGACCTTTGATTTATTAATTCAAAAAGATCCTACTAAAAAAAATAAGCTCGTAGTGTTTCGTAAATTAGTGACCTACGGTAAAGAATTTAAGAAAGAAGTTTATCCAGAATTCCTAAGCTTCATCAAAACAATAAAAAAGTGGGATCGAACCCAATTAATGATTAGTAAGAAATAAAATAGTAAAATGGAAGTGTATGCAAATTTTATTGGTCAACTGGAGAATGATAATCTAATCAACATATGCGAGTCTTTGAAAGATGATATTATGCAATATTCTCACATCGAGATTAAAAAGAAGTTCAACCTGCCTTTCTTTTATGGTAAGACCTGGGTGTGCTATCTAAATCTTGTCAAAAATAAAGAAATAGAATTAGCTTTTGTAAGAGGACGTGAGCTACCATCTAAAGAGTTACTGAATTTTAAAGACCGCGCTATGATTGGCGGACTGACTTTTGAATCGGTGAGCGATATAGATAAAGGTGTTTTAAAACTTTTACTCGATGAAGCCATTACCCTAGACCAAGAAAAGCCGTATACTTTTGTGAAGAATAAAAAGAAAAAACGTGACTAGATTTTTCTAATCGTATTATTGAGAGAGAATGTATTTTACATACATTAGCAATATGAAATTTCACTATTACGGACACGCTTGTTTTTCGCTAACAGCCAATAACAAAACAATTTTATTCGATCCATTTATTTCTGGAAACCCCAAAGTGGAAAATATCGATATCGACAACATAAACTGTGACTATATTTTACTATCACATGGTCATGCAGATCATATTTTAGATTGCGTATCCATTGCTAAACGAACGGGTGCGAAAGTTATTTGTGCCTGGGAAATTCATGAATGGTTGAACAAAAAAGGAATCGAAAATACCCACCCCATGAATACCGGTGGCAGTTGGGACTTTGAAGACTTCACGGTAAAATGTGTGGTGGCACAACATAGTAGTGGCCTGCCTGATGGCACGTATGGTGGAAATCCTATGGGCTTTATAATTTGGTTTGATAGTCAAACGGTTTATTTCGCTGGAGATACAGCACTAACCTTAGATATGCAACTCATTCCTACTTGGGCCAAAATTGATTGGGCCGTACTACCTATCGGAAATAATTTTACCATGGATGCTGCAGATGCATCAAGAGCAGCACAAATGGTCGAAACTAAAAAAGTAATTGGCGTCCACTTTGATACGTTTGGGTTTATTGAAATTAATCACGAGGAAGCTCGAAGCGTTTTTAAAGAAAAAGGTATTGAATTAAGCTTACCTGAAATAAATAGCGAGCTAGATCTTAAATAAATTCTCCCACATCAGAGAAGCTGTAGTATTCATTATGACCAACAATGATATGATCTACAATTTTGAAATCTAATAACTTGGCACCGTCAATTAGTTTTTGAGTAATTTTTCTATCCGCTTGGCTCGGTGTGACGTTGCCACTTGGATGATTGTGAGATATAATAATCTGCGTAGTATTTTTTACTTCCAATGCTTTTCTGAAAATTAATCGTGGATCAACAACTGTAGCAGTTAGGCCTCCCGAACTAATAGGAACAACAGATAGTAATTTATTGGACTGATCTAGAAATATCGCAATAAAGTGTTCATGAGAGCGATCTGAGAAAAAAGGTGCCAAAATTTCGAAAGCCTCTCGGCTGGAGCTTACTTTTTTTCGGGTTAAGGCTTTGGCTAACTTACCTCTTCTTCCTAACTCTATGGCTGCCAACAAAGTAACTGCTTTTTTAGGACCCAATCCTTTGATACTTTTAAGCTCGTTTAGCCCTAACTGTTCAAATCCAAGCAAATCCTGACCCGCTTGCAACAAGACTTTTTTGGCTATATCAAGCGCAGAAGCATTGCGAGTCCCTGTATTAATTAAAATAGCTAACAATTCAGCATTGGTAAGGGCCGAAGCTCCCTTATCAATGAGCTTTTCACGTGGCATATCCTCTGGATTCCAGTCTTTTATGCTGATATGTTGTTTCTCGTTTTTCAAATTCTAATCCAAAGTTACCAAATTCTAACCCAAACCGCCAATTACTCAAAATGAGCTTTTAGATATTCTAAATATCTCCATCTTTGTTCGCAGTAGGTTATTTATGTGACTTTTTCAAAATTAGAAAACCCTCCTTTTAAGGAGGGTTTTCTACGTCCTGTAGGTTCTTAAAAGATAATGAATAACCTAAATATGCCAAATTCTAATCCAAACTACCAATTACTCAAAATGAGCTTTTAGATATTCTAATTATCTCCATCTTTGTTTGCAGTAGGTTATTTATGTGACTTTTTCAAAATTAGAAACCCTC
>CAYMFF010000019.1:0-29990 GCA_964389575.1 uncultured Chitinophagaceae bacterium | reverse complement strand
CCCTCCTTTCAAGGAGGGTTTTCTACATCCTATAGGTTTCTAGCAAATCAATAATATTAGGATAAGTCTTTGATAAATAATTAGTTAACTCGCTTTTACTAACCCATTTAGTTTGCGTGATACCTTCTTCGGCTTGTGGAGTTAGCTTTTGACGGCTGGCTTTCATTTTATACCAATCCGTTTGTTTTAAAATCCATTGATTATCAGCCCAATAGATATGATAAGTCGATTTCAAAAAATCAGCTAAACTTAAGTCCTGAATTCCTGTTTCTTCTTCTACCTCTCGTTGGGCACAGGCTGCCATGGTTTCGCCTGGATCCAATTTGCCTTTCGGTAAATCCCATTTACCCAATCGTTCAATCAACAATAATTCCTCTCTCTCGTTCCAAACTAAACCGCCACCGGCTTTAATCAGTGTAAATCGACTTTTAAACGCCTCCAGTAATTTAGAAACATTAAATTGAAGCATCATGGTCTGAAAATCTGTTTCTATAAATGTTCGGAATAAATCGTCTACTGATTTATCACTTCGACGAAAGATCCAAGCATTGGATATTTTATTATTTCGGACCAGCGAATTGGCATCTTCGGTAAGGAAGATGCATTTTTCTTTATAATATATCCGAACATTATTTATCATTTTTGGAATTATACTTTTAGGTTTGCGCTGTGCAAAGAGAACAACGAATCGCTGAAAAATTATTACAAAGTAAGGCTGTAAAATTACAACCCAATAATCCATTCACATGGGCCAGTGGTTGGAAAAGTCCAATTTACTGCGATAATAGAAAAACACTTTCTTATCCAAATATCAGAGATTTTATAAAAAGCGAATTATCCAATATGGTCTTCACTGAATTTCCTGATGCCGAGGTAATTGCAGGTGTAGCTACCGCAGGGATTCCTCATGGCGCCTTGGTCGCCGATTTATTGAAAATGCCATTCATATATGTGCGTTCAAAACCGAAAGCGCATGGCATGGGTAATCAAATTGAAGGTCATCTTGAAGAAGGTAAAAAGGTACTGGTTATTGAAGATTTAATATCCACTGGTAAAAGTAGCATGGAAGCCATAGTAGCACTTCGTGAGGCCGGAGCAAAAATTGAAGGCCTATGTTCTGTTTTCACTTATGGCTTTAATGTTTCGAAAGAGCTTTTTGAGAAAGAAAATATACCGGTAAATAGCCTGAGTAATTACAATGCACTTTTAGAAAGTGCTTTGGAACAAAAAGTAATTCAAGCAAGTGATATGGAAGTTCTTCAAACTTGGAGAGAGAATCCTAGCGCATGGGGTAAATAATCTTATTCTTCTTTCATAACTCTTAACAGCTGTTTAAGTTGAAAAAAGTACTTGCAACCTAAAGTTATTTAACTTTAAAAAAGTGCTTGATGTTTTTTCAACCTCTTTGGCGTAATTATTGCACTATACTTACTGAAAAAACACATCGCTTGTGCCTCATATTATTCCTACATAAATAATAGCGGCACAATCATTTTGAAATAACTTAGTACATGATGAAAAAAATTACCTACTACTTTCTGCTAGCATTCCTCCTATCCCCTACTTTGGTTGATGCTCAAGCTTGGTTTACGCGAGTTGAGTTTAACGAAGCAGGCATGCCGGGTTTTCCAACAGCTACAACAACCTTAGTTAATACTACTGCACCTAATTGGATGCAAAGTTTTGACATCCTAAATAAAGGAGCGGCTATTTGTAATGGCCCCAATGCATTTGTCTATTCCGAAAACAGTGGCGATGCCATAAATGATATTACGGTAGCAATTACGAGAGTTACCAATGCAGGAAATTCTTGGACACAAGTTGAAGGCGATTATGCCACGACAAGTTCTGGCTCCTGGCGAAGCGATTATTCAATTAATGATCAACAAAGTGCACCAAATGATTTTGCTTATATAAAAGTAGAGCTCACTTTCTTGGGAGATCTACCTACCAGCATCTGCCCTTCTCTTTTCAATTTAAGACATACATCTACTAATGGAAGTTCAGAAGCTTATGAATGGACATTAGTTTCTATAAACGATAATCTTACGGCCGCAGAAGAGGCTTTAATCGGAACCTATAAAAATATCAATTATAGTGATGTTTCGGCTAGTACCTATTTTGATAGTACCGGCACCGTTGTAAATGCAGCAGGCGCTACCAATAATCCTTTACCCAATGGCGTTAGCATTAGTGAATTCATTACAGGTCTTACCGATGCAGGTACTCAAGGAGGTTTTTTACGTCCAGGACTTTGGACCATTGATGATTTTAATGCAACCATACTAGATGGACCAGAGGCTGTTGGCACAAATCCAGATGCAGGAAATGGTGGAACAGATGATAATCAAACCATAAATGGCGTTACTGATTTAGGTTTGACTGTGGGTACGCCAATTAATAAAATCACGTACTACCTTGGCTTAACCGATGTAGCTTTTGATACAGACAATGATGGTGACACAAGAACAAATTCTTTACCCGCCGCTGGTTGGACTTGGATGGAGATTGGCTTCCCCACACCGCCAACCATTAGTAGCACAAATGGTAATTGTACAGACTCATCGGGTACAGCTACGATTACAGTGATAGATGGCACACCAACATTTATCATAGGTGGAGACTTAACTGACACGAGTATGACTAGCCCAATAAATATTACGGGACTCACACAAGGCACTTATAATTTTACACTTACGGATACGAAAGGATGCATACTAACCGACTCTGTAACGATTACAGCACCCTGCTCCGTGCTACCCGTAGATCTTTTATCATTTCAAGGTGTTGCCTTGCAAGGTGCCAATGAATTAAATTGGGCAACGGCCAGCGAACAAAACAATAGTCACTTTATTATTGAAAGAAGCAGGGATGGTTTAAATTTCGAAGATATTGGTAGTATAAATGGTCAAATAAATTCTGTGGAAGAACAGCTTTATACATTCTTAGATCGTCAGCCTTTATCTGGAACAAACTACTATAAATTACGTCAGATAGACTTGGACCATCAAGCTTCTTCTAGCGAAATAATCAAAGTAAACCGAGATGACTTTTCGCAGGAAGCTTCATATTATTTAAATAACGGTAAAATTGAAACGATCTTTTATTCTTCCAAGGCTTCCATTGGCAGTTTTAAACTTTACACGCTAAATGGTCAGCTTGTAAAAGAAAATCAAATTAAATTAGATAAGGGTTATAACAAATTCTCAATAGATAATATCCAACACTTCAGCAAAGGAATTTATATTATTCATTTCGAAGTTCCGAATAAAACGTTGAGCCCAACAAAAATTCTTATAGACTAAACTACTTCATAACCGTTATCTTTTTTGTCTGACTTTTAGAGCCGTCATGAATTTGAAGGTTGTAAATACCGGGGCCCAATTTGCTCAAGTTCAATTGAAACACATCTTGATTTTGCAAGAAACGATTATAAACCGTTCTCCCTCGAATATCTGTCACAATCACTTTCAGGCCATTTTCGTTTTGCATGCCATCATACTGAACGGTGAATAAACCTTTGCTTGGATTCGGTGAAACCTGTATCCAATCCGATGGTATTTTCAAAGTAAATGCATCAGCATTTTTATTGTTCCATTGATTCCATGAACCATTTTCTTTATTGTCCACTGGGTGTTGATCAGGTGTGGTACATACATTACCTGATGTAAATTTATTTTCATCAGCTAATGCAAATTGCGCATTCTCGATTTTCACCTGATTAATATTAGTCACTTGAGTTATGAGATCATACGAAGTGGGTTCGGTTGGTGTTTTTGTTTTTAAACTGTAATACTCTAAATCACAAGCGGATTTGCCGTCTGTGGTAAATGGCATAAAATATATATCCGATGGTTGGTTATGTTCATAGCCAATTCCACTGAGCATGAAGCTGTTATCCTTCATAGGGGCAATATTACTGATAAAGAAATGCGAGAATAAACTCTTACTACTTTTGGCTTGCAATACTTTAAAATCTCTATCTAAGAAAATAAAACCTGGCGAATAGTCTTTTAACGTATTAGAAAATACGCCCCCAACTACATAATGATTTTCTTGTTGGAAAATACCAGAATATAAAATGGGAGCACCGCTTAATGCGTATCGGTTTATGGTTTGTAAATTTTTATCCGTCTGTAAAATCATACCATCGCCAAAATAATTTGCCGATTGCAACAGAAATAAATATCCCGCATCATTTTCAATCACTCCATTTGAAAAAGAATAATCAGCATAACGATTAATGGCATTTTTTGCAAGCACCTCTCCAATCAAAGAAACTTTCATTGAATAAAAACTGATATTACCATTCGTCTTTCTTCGGTCTTTTTCTAAATTGGTTTTGACAATTTTTCCTTTTTCAGCTTTTGTTTCTTTCCGCTCTATAATAGTCATTGTTAATTCGCCCTTGACTGGGTCTTCTACATAGATGGTGTCAAAAACTGTTTTATCCTTTGCAGGAAATAAATGTAAGCCTGGCTTACCCGTTTTATAATCATTGATTATTTTGGCATAGTGATTTCCTAGGGCATTGATTCTATTTTTTACCTCAACCATTTTTGCCTGTTCACTTTTCTGACCCTTCGGATAAATGTGCATTTCTAATTCGCCGGTCACCGCGTTTTCAACATAAGTTGTATCGGCCACAAAAGAAAAATCTTCCACTTCTTTAGTAAATTCAATAGTCTGTTGCTGCGATTTAGCAGGCTCTACATCTACAAGTGTTCCCGTTAGCACCAACTCCTTATTTTTATCTAACAGCAATTGTTTTGTTTTTAACTCTACACTTCCCATTGCAATTTCTTTCTGCCAAAGTTGGTTTCCTTGTTGATCAATTTTGATCAGTAAGGCTTTATCATTATTTGGATAGGTGTTTATTATGTGCTTCTTAGCACCATATAAATAAACCTCCTGCTTGGGCCCAACGGCCATATCACTTAATTCAATATTTACATCTGCCGAAAAATTCTTGGACCAGCTCAAGGCTCCTTCAGGATGCAAACAAAACAATACCGAACGCTGCAATGCAGCAGATACGTCTTGTGCTAAAACCAATACATTACCATTAGTTAATTTCCGTAAACGAAACGGTGAAACCAAGGCTTGATTATACACCACCTTTGATCCAATGACATGAAGTTCTTTATCAAACTTAATAAGCCATAGTTTTTTAGTAGTGGCTTCATCACCCTTGTGACCTAGCGCGATATAACCTCCGTTATACTCCTGCACATCATATATTTCTTCTAAGCCTGTATCGTATAAAATTTTAGAAGACTTTAAATTTTCTTGGGCTAAAACCGAAAAAGAAAAAACACATAGTAGCGTAGTAATGAAGATAGAAAAATGATTTTTCATAATTAGGGTATTAAATTTTGAACCAAATTAGAAAAAATAATTCTGCAGTGCAAGGACTTTAACAGTTCGAGACTGTTAAAATTTATTTAGGACAATACTGTATTAAACGAAAACCGAGTTGACCATCGTTCCAGCAAGGTTCGATAAACACTATGAATAAAACTAATAATATCAGTAATACGATAGCAATGATTTTTGATTTCTTTGTTTGGTTCAATGCTAATCAAAATTATCCAAAACAACCGATACAGCAAAACCATGTGTTCACCTCGTACTCATTAAAAAATTGTTGGCCATCGTTCCAGCCATAAACACTACCCAAACTTAATAATACCGTTAGGCTCAATAAGAAAATGGCTATTCGTTTTCTCTTTTTTTCGTTTTGAAACATATATGTCGAAGGTAATCAATTTACTTCAAAGAATTCTTTACCAAATCCTTCACGGCGCTCATCGGTATACGCTCTTGCTCCATAGAATCTCTATGACGAATGGTAACCGTATTATCTTCCAACGTATCAAAATCTATGGTTACACAAAACGGTGTTCCTAATGCATCTTGAATTCTGTAGCGTTTTCCAATCGCGTTTTTTTCTTCATAAAAACAATTAAATTCTTCTTGACATTCTGCCAATAGCTCTTTCGCCTTTTCGGGTAAACCTTTCTTTTTAATCAACGGAAGAATCGCTAATTTAATCGGAGCCAATTTAGGTGGAATACTTAAAACCTTTCGGCTGTCTTTCTTTTCTTCGGTAGATAAATCTTCCTCTTTAAATGCTTCGCTCAAAACCATCAAAACCGTTCTGTCCAGACCAATAGAAGTTTCAATTACGTAAGGCACATAATTACCATAGGGTTTATTCGTTTCTGGATCTATATCATTATCAAAATACTGTTGCTTCTTTTTACTAAACTCTTGGTGCTGTTTTAAATCAAAATCAGTACGAGAATGAATCCCTTCTACTTCTTTGAAACCGAACGGAAACTCATATTCTATATCACAGGCCGCATCAGCGTAGTGGGCCAATTTTACATGGTCATGAAAACGAGATTTCTCTGCTGGAATTCCTAAATCTTGATGCCACTGATTTCGCTTTTCTTTCCAATGTTCGTACCATTCTTTTTGTGTGCCAGGCCGTACAAAAAATTGCATCTCCATTTGTTCAAACTCTCGCATTCTAAAAATAAACTGGCGAGCTACTATTTCATTACGAAAAGCTTTACCGGTTTGGGCTATTCCAAAGGGTATTTTTTGACGACTTGTTTTTTGAACATTTAAAAAATTGACAAAAATTCCTTGTGCAGTTTCAGGACGCAAATAAATTTCAGTAGAATCCTCTGCTACCGAACCTACTTGCGTGCCAAACATTAAATTAAATTGACGCACGTCGGTCCAATTGCAGGTTTCACTTACGGCACACTTAATATCATTGCTAATAATTAAGTTTTTTAAGCCCGCAAGATTCTCTTCTTTTTCTAGCTTCTCCATTTCATCTAATAAAGCTTGTGCTTTATCAGATTCGCCTGCCTCTCTTAAACTATCAGCATGACCTTCTATCAAATGATCTACACGATAACGTTTATTACTATCTAAGTTATCTATTAAAGGGTCAGAAAAACTATCTACATGCCCACTGGCTTTCCAGGTAGTAGGATGCATAAAAATAGAAGCATCAATCCCCACAATATTTTGGTTTTGATACACCATGGTCTTCCACCAATACTCTCTGATATTTTTTTTGAGCTCTACACCCCAAGGACCATAATCATACACCGCCTGCAAGCCATCATAAATTTCACTACTCTGAAAAATAAAACCGTACTCTTTACAATGTGCTACCAAAGATTGCCATGAATTTTGTTGTGCCATAGTGGAGCAAAAGTAAATCTTTGACGTACAAAAGCATTCCCCAATCCATAAAAAAAAGCCCATAACGCTAATGAATTATGGGCTATATAAATTTAAGGAGTCATGCTATTCTACTCCGTGCATTAATTTTTTAATTGGTTTATTTAAAATAATTACCAGAGCTCCAATTCCAAGGAGAACATAAGCTAAGATTGAAAAAACTTCTGTGTATTTTGCTAGTCCGGCTGCCGCGTCTAATGCACCACCATCTTCGCCATGTCCGCCAGTCATAGAAGCGATAATACCACCTAGGTAATTGGCCATTGCAAAACTCAGGAACCATGCACCCATGGCCGTTCCAGCGATATTTTTTGGAGCCATTTTAGTAACCATTGATAATCCAATAGGCGAGATAAATAACTCACCGGTAGTGTGCAATAAGTATAGTAATACTACTGTAATTAACGGAACTTGGAAAGCTTCGTTGACAAAAGGCATCATAGCCTTAGTCACTAAGAAACCAGCTGCAATCTGAAAGAAGGCTAATCCAAACTTAACAGGAATACTTGGGTTTTTACCAACCTTAGCCAACTTGACCCATAGCACTGAAAATACAGAACCAAATATTACAATAAATAATGGATTAAAAAACTGCGTCATAGAAGCCGGCATTTCCCAACCACCAATCATACGATCTACATTCTTATCAGCGAAAAGCGTAAGTGATGTTCCTGCTTGCTCAAAACAAGCCCAGAAAACAATGTTCACCAACATCAAAATCACAAGAGCAATCATTCGATCTTTCCAAATTGGAGTTTTACTCGATGGATTATCTTTTAGTAAGCCATCTACTTCAGCACCCATTTCCATCTCTTTGTCGGCTTTCATACCAGCCATAATCAGTTGGACACATATCAAAATGAATAAACCTAACAGTAAAAGACCTAAAACGGTACTCAATTTAATTAGTACATAGCACAATGGAATTAAGGCTAATGAACCAATCGTAATCGCTTGAACCCAGTTAAGCGGACCAAATGCTTTGTCTAAACCAGCAGGGTGTATGTCCACACCAGGCGCTCTGGAGAAGTTTTTTCTTCCGGACCAAAAAATCAAGAAACCGGCTAACATTCCCAAACCAGCTAATCCAAATCCATATTTAAAACCATAGGTTTCTCCCACATAGGCAACGACAGTGGTCGCCAAAAATGCCCCGATATTAATTCCGATATAGAAAATAGTAAAACCAGAATCCCTTCTTGGGTCTCCATCTTTATATAGTTTACCAACGATAGTAGAAATATTAGCTTTAAAATATCCATTACCTACAATAAGCGCACCCATACCTATCAACAACATAGACTCAGTACCACCGAGGATAATAAACTCACCAATAGCCATCATAACCGCTCCAAATAAAACAGCGTATCGATACCCTAAATATTTATCAGCCATGCGACCACCTAATATTGGCGCTGCATAAACCAAAGCTGTATATCCACCGTAGATTAATGAGGCTTCAGCATCACCTTGCATAAGAGACTTTACTAAATAAAGCGTCAGTAAGGTGCGCATTCCATAGTAACAGAAACGTTCCCACATTTCTGAAAAGAATAAGGTCATAAGACCCTTAGGATGTCCTGTTGACTTCTCTGGCCATTGATCGTCTTTATTTTCTTCTAGTATTACTTCTTGACTCATATAGTATTATTTGAAAGCGTTAAATTAACATAATTTATGGCAGTAACGAGGTTTTCACATGGTTTTTTGGCTCGATATGTTGCAAGCTAAGATCTTTAGAATATGCCAGAGGATTAATACGAACAAGATATTTAACATTCGCGGTAGCCTTGTCAAATTTTCGACGCTCTATTTTTGCTCAATGAAAAAAGCAATACTGAGCATTTTCATTTTATTCGCTTCCTTTCAATCTCAAGCTACTTATACGCATTGGGTGTTCGAAGGAGCGGGCATTCGAGGCATTGCTTACGTGGGTGCGCTTAAAGAATTAGAAAAGAAAAATTATCTCGATTCTATGCAAGCTGTTGGTGGTAGTAGTGCAGGTGCGATTACAGCTTGTTTTTTGTCATTGGGCTTTTCGCCTGAAGAAATGGAATATCATTTGCTTAAAATGAACTTCGCTGATTTTAATGATAACAAATTTCCATTGGTTAGTGGCATTCGAAATACCAAACGATTTTTTGGTTGGTACGAAGGACGTGTTTTTGAAAAATGGATTCGAAAACATATCGCTTCTAAAACGGGCAATCCCAATATTACCTTTAAAGAAATTCATACTAATCCAAAATACAAAGACCTATATATTTTGGGCACTTCGGTAAACAATCAAAAGAGCTTGCATTTTAATTATAGAACCTATCCCGACATGGAGATAGCAACAGCGGTTCGCATCAGTATGTCCATTCCGTATTATTTTAAATCAGTTTGTATTGATACCAATGGTAAGGTCCTAAAAAAGATTCCCAGCACAGGATATTATGATCTTTGTGTTGATGGTGGCATTAGTAGTAACCTCCCGGTTGAAATGTTTACCGTCCCGCAGGAAAATATTCTTGCTTTTCAAATAGTTAGAGAGGCTCAATTAAAAAGTAAAAACCCTAATTCAATAGCGCCTTTTCGGGTAAATAAAATGAGTTATTTTATGAAAGCGCTTTATAATCTCACCATGGATTCTCGTCAGTTATTAAAAATGGAAAACTTTAAAAAAGTAAAAATTATCCAAATCTCAGACGGAGAAATAGGCCCTAAAATCAAAAAGCTAAAGAAAGCGAGTGTTCGATTGCTACTTGAAAATGGTCATATGGGTGTAAAAAATTCGTTTTAACGTCCATTCTGGGTTGAATTTGAAAATAAAATGGAAATTCACCTAACCATTTTAGTTATTTTGTACGTCTAGCATATAGAAATCCTGCTTATGAAATACCTATTTATAGCCCTAACAGTTTTATGTTGTTTTTCGTTACAAGCCAAAGATAATTCTGGTGGATTCTTTATCCAGAATAAAGGACAATGGACTCAAGAATTTGATTACAAATCCAATATCAACGGTGGCGCCCTATTTTTTACCAAAAATTCAATTGTTTACAATTTGTATGACGAGCATCAAGTCGAAGAAATTCATCATGAAACACATGATGACCCAAAAGCGTATGCCACCAAAGTAAATTTTCACGCCTTTAAATTCAACTTTATAAATGCTCAAACAACATCGATTGAAGGAGAAAAAAGAAAAAAATACTACCAGAACTATTACATAGGTAATGACAAAAGTAAATGGAAAAGCAATGTGCCGACCTTTGAAAAAATTAGATATAAAGAAATTTACAACGGGATAGACTTAGCTTACTTTTTAGAAAAAAATAGTTTGAAATACGAATTTTATGTTTCGCCTGGTGCACAGCCTAATGAAATAAAATTAGAACTAGAAGGTGCAACAGCAACTATTAACCACCAAGGAGATTTGATAGTAAAAACAAGTTTAGGTAACAAAAAAGAGCTAAAACCATATTGCTATCAAATTATCAACGGCACTAAAGTTGAGGTCCGTTCTAAATTTGTTTTAGTAAATAATGTTCTTTCCTTTTCACTACCAGATGGATATGACACTCAGAAAGAATTAATCATAGATCCTGTATTAATCTTTGCAACTTACAGTGGTGGTACTGGAATGACATTTGGTTGGAGTGCAGCATACGACCAATTAGGTAAGTTATTTTCAGGCGGAGAAAGTTTTGGAGCCGGCTGGCCAGTTACCATGGGTTCGTTTCAACAAGCGTTTGGTGGATCGGTAGATGTGGGTGTGAATTCCTATAATCTTACTGGTACTGCTTTAGACTATTCATCTTACTTGGGAGGTGGCGGATCAGATTTGCCAAGTAGTATGATATGCAATAGTAATGATGAACTCATAATTGCAGGTACCAGCACGAGTAGCAATTTTCCTACAACAGCATCTTGTTATGACAACACACAAAATGGCGGAACCGATTTGTTTGTTACTGTATTTGATCAAGGAGGCACAGCTCTTTTAGGTTCAACTTATATTGGCGGTAGCGGTAGCGAGGGAAGCAATGAGCTCGAAGTAAATGTTGATGTAACCAATAATATCTTCGTTTCTTCTGTAACTACATCTACAAACTTTCCTACCACAGCAGGTGCCTATCAAACCGCTGCACAAGGTTTCCAAGATGCTGTAGTACTAAAAATGGATTCTAACTGTGTAAACTTATTGGCTAGTACTTATTTAGGTGGCTCAAATGCAGATAGAGGACTGGGTGTATTGATTAAGAGTTCGGGTGAGGTGATCGCTTGCGGCAGTACTTCTTCCTCCAACTTCCCAACCACAGCAGGTGCGTTACTTACTGCACAGCAGGGTGGAATGGATGGCTTTGTAACAATCCTTAATCCTAATTTTTCAACCTTAGTAGCATCAACTTACATTGGCACATCAGGAGTTGATGATTCCTACCGTGTTCAAATTGATGGGAGTAATAATGTGTACGTCTGTGGTAGAACTAATTCTGCTACTTACCCGGTTTCACCCGGAGTGTACTCAAATGCAGGAGGTCCCATTTATATAGATCAGTTGAATCCCACTTTATCAGCCTCTTTGTCATCCACAGTAATTGGAGCTGGTTCACTGCGTCCTACCGCCTTCCTACTTGATGTTTGTGGTAATGTTTATGTATCGTCTCAAGGGGCAAGTGCTGGTCTACCACTGACACCAGATGCTCAAAATTCAACACCCGGTGGATTCTGGATAGCAGTACTTACACCTGGGTATGGCAGTTTACTTTACGGAACGTATATGGGAAGTGGCGGTGATCATATTGATGGAGGAGGAAGTCGTTTTGATCCTCAGGGAATTATTTACCAATCAGTTTGTACAAGCTCTCCTGCAACTTATAATTCAGCAGGTGCATGGAGTCCAAGTAATCAAGCATCGAGTTGGGACATAGCTAGTTTTAAAATGGAATTTGGTTACTCTTCGATCAGCGCTGATTTTACAGCTCTGCCAGGAGATACAGCCTGCGCGGGTGAACCATTAGAATTAAGAAATGTAAGTACATTAGCCAATACAACGTATGACTGGGATTTTGGAGATGGAAGCACTGACACAGGGCAGGTGGTAAATCATACTTATTTACAAGCTGGCACCTATACTATACGATTAATTGCAGAAAATATAGGTCTTTGTTTATCCAAGGACACGGCCTACAGAACCATTCTAATCCTTGACAGAATTAAACCCATACTAAGTGCAAATGATTTCACGGTTTGTTCTGATGACCCGATTGAATTAGATCTTACTATATCCAATTTTAATTCTGATATGAATATTTCTTGGTCGCCGGCCACCGCAATTATTTCAGGTGGAAATACGGCTCAACCAACAGTCAATCTGAATCTTGCTACGAACTATACTGCTACTGTTATCTACGATATTGGACTAGGATATTGTATGGATACAAGCTCAACAACTATAAATATAAATGTAGGCGATACCACCAATATGAGTGTATCACCTGAAGATTCTACCGTTTGTTTTGGTCAAGCAGCCGATCTAAAGGCTTTTGGAGGGGCTACGTACTCTTGGAATCCAGCAGTTGATTTTACCGACCCGACCCAATCTGGTGTTACTATTACGGCTTTCAGCCCGAAGACTTATGAAGTAACAATTTCTGATATTTATGGTTGCTCGGTAACTAGAAATATATTTATTGATGTTGAGAAGGCGGATGCCGATGCAGGACGCGATAAAGTTGTGAAATATGGACAGGGAGAATATTTAGATGGAAGTAATAGTCAAGGTTCATCGATATTCTGGGACCCAGACCCAACTCTTGAAAATCCAAATTCGTTGACCCCTTTAATATATCCTATGAACAATCATGTGTACTATATTAATGCTATTACCAACATTGGATGTACTGATAGAGATTCGGTGCGCGTCAAAATATCAAATGCAACTATCCCGAATGCCTTTAGCCCCAATGGAGATCAAAAAAATGATGTTTTCCGTATTATCTGGGCTACAAGAGATGTGAAGGTTGTGACGTTCGATATTTTTAATCGTTGGGGGCAAAAAGTATTTAGCACTAGAGATCTTGATGGTGCTTGGGATGGAACATTTAAAGGAACTCCCTGTGACATAGGAACCTATTTCTACAATATTACGGTCAATATTGGCGATGAGAATTATTCGTTCAAGGGGGATATAAACTTAATAAGGTAAAAAGAATACATTAATTACTGTCGTTCTGATGAAATTTAGTAACTCTATATTTTCTTACACAATCTCTACATCCGCATGGGTATTAAGACCGGTTTGAATTGGTCATAAAACTAAAAACGTTCAATCTTTTTTCCAGATTCCAAGGTTCTAATTGCTGAAAGCAATCTGACATTAGCATTTCGCAATCCAGCAGTATCCCAAGCTGAAAGCACTACCAATGTTATAAGAAAAACAACGGGAATCGGTATGAAACTAAAAAGCTGTTCAAGTTGAATAGCACCCATAATGAATGTTCCGATCCCAAATAAAAGCAATGCCAAAGAAACTATGAACAAAAAATATTTAATAAATAGTTTTATGTTGTGCGAATTAGCTGGGTACTGATAATCTAATTCCAAGTACAACATAAATTCGTTTTCAGTTTTTGATATTTCATAAGAAATTGTAGGTTGGTTCCTATTCGAAAATCCAGCAAAACCTTCTCCAAAAATGTGATGTCGATTATTTTCTGAAATACAAAAGAAACCTTCACGAGATAAAAAGTCATATCCTTTTACTTCACCTCCTTGCTCGAAGAATTCGCAGAATTCTTTTTGTAATTCGTCAAAATGAATCTTAATGGGCAAGTATCTTTTTTGACAAAAACTAGCACTTAAAAAAGTAAGACGAATCCAGTCAAGAATGGGTTTAACTTTTGAAACCAAAATAGAACTAATTTAAGTTAGCCAAATGCTCCTTAATTTTTTCTATCCGATTAGCAGGATTCGGGTGAGTACTATTAAAATCACTTCGATTCGCACCGCCACTGGCTTCTGCCAAGACTTCCATTACTTCTAATGCTGCACGAGCATCATAGCCTGCTTGATGACAATATTTTACACCATATTCATCGCTTTCTAATTCATCATCCCGACCGTATTTCATATTCACCATCTGTCCTACGTAATTAGCAATTTGTCCTCCGTTCATTGTACCGCTTCCCATAGCAACTCCTTGAATAATTCCGTTCAACAATCCTTTCTGAGCCATTTGCTCAGCCGAATGTCTATGAATGACATGAGCAATTTCATGCCCCAAAACAGAAGCTACCGCATCCTTAGATTTTAATTTCGCTAACATGGCAGCCGTAATAAAAATTTGTCCGCCGGGCAATGCAAATGCATTAATTGTTCGCTCGTCAGCCAACACATAAAAATTAAATTTATACGGCGAATTAGCAGCGTGGGTAGAAGCCACAATATGTTGTCCAATCTGACGGATTTCTCGTTGCACATTTTCATCATTATACAAGCCACCAAACTGAGCTGCCATTTGAGGGGCCGATTGCAATCCCATTGCCACTTCTTGTTCTGGCGAAATTGCAACGCGTTGTTTCTCTCCGGTTACTGGATTTTTTTGTGTTTTCATATAATACGACACCACGGAGAACAGAATAAATCCGCCCATAATTAGCAGTCGCATTGGAATTTTTCTTTTCTGTTTCATGATTAATTATTTTTTTCTTCAATAAAATCTTTGACTAAATAAATAGCTAACAAAATAAAAGCGGTACCGCCTCCTAGTATATAAAGGCCATAGGCAATTGATATAGAAATAGCACCTGTGGCCCATAAGGCAACCATATTAGAAAATTCAGGGACGCCATCATTATCAATAACTGATATTTTGGATGACACTACAGCCAACCCAATAATAATAGCTGAAAGGACAAATACTTGATGCTCACCATCAAAGAAGTGAATCCCAATTAAGGTAAATAATGCAGTGGCTAAGGCAATCGTGCTATAAGTTCTAACGCCGGCTATTTTTCCATTTTGATGTCTTTCTAATCCAATACCCAATCCTATGACGGTGGCAATTGCCACCCGTCCTACTATGACTAGTTCTGGAAAATCTGTAGCTAAACTCATGCTAATTATAAAATTTGAACACAAGGTAGTAAATTTTATAAAATAAAATAGAAAATGAACTGTTAGTCTAATCTAACTTTTTTATTACCTTAGCATCATGCAAAAAACGATACTAACTCTTAGTCTTCTTTTAATGGGATTAACCAGTCTTGCGCAAACAGCCAAGGTGCCTATCAAAACAGACCGACCAGATCAAACGGAAAGTCCTAGCACAACCCCACCCCGTTATTTTCAAATTGAAATGGGGGGATTATTTGAAAATACAAGAAGCAATGCAACCCTAACCGAACATAATTTCTTGATGCCTACGATATTGGCAAAATATGGTTTGAGCAGAAATGTTGAGTTTAGACTAATAACCGAATTAGGCGGAAATGGTCAAATGATAAAAGGTGCTAAAGACCGTTTCACTTCAGGCCTTAAACCTATTATCATTGGTTTTAAAGCAAATCTTTTTAAAGAAAATCGAAAAAAATTCATTCCCAAAACATCGTTTATTGGGCATTTAGGAATCTCCAGATTAGCCAGTGATTTTTATGAACCGAGTCGCTCATTCCCTCAATTTCGTTTTTTGATGGAGCATACACTCACCAGTAAAACTTCATTAGGATATAACCTAGGAATGGAATGGAATGGACAAAGTAATAATCCGGCTACGATTTATACTGCTACCTTAGCACGCGATCTGGGCAAAGGATTTGGAGGTTTTGCTGAGTTCTACGGTTATTTTACTCGAAATGATATTCCAAAAGAAATTATCGGCGACCACCGTTTTGACGCGGGCCTTACTTATTTATTGAATCATGATTTTCAATTTGATGTGAGTGGAGGTATCGGCCTAACAGAAAATGCTCCTGACTTCTTTTTAAGTGCAGGTATCAGTTTTAGGTTTCGCTAATTCATCTGTTGTATCAAATCATCGCACTCTTTTAAATCGTATATTCGTAGACCGCTTTAAAAAAGTAGAATGTTACGTTTCCTAATTATTATAAGCTTTGTTTTTTCGTCTTGTTTTTTACAAGCGCAAGAAAAAATACAAACAGAAAGATTAAATCAATTCGCAACAGCCGATGTTTTAAAAAAAGGTAACTGGCAAGTCGCAGCGGGCATTCAATACACCGGTACATCTCGTGGCTTTTATAATCAATTGTATTTGCAATCACCATTAATTCAACAACGCTATGGTATAAGTGATAAAATGGAAATCAGATTTGCATTGAGCAATGGAAATGTTTTTGCACGTAATCATGGTTCATTATCTTCTAACTATTATCTCAGTGGAATAGAAGCGCCTGTCATTGGTACCAAAATTAAAATTCTTGAACAGCAAGATTGGATTCCACAACTTTCCATTCTTTCTGAAGTCAGTTTAAAACCGCTAGCTTCGCAATTATTTAGAGGCAAAAACATTCGTCCCAACCTACAACTATTATTGGCCCATGAGCTAAGCGACAAATTGAAACTTGGTTATAATCTAGGGTCTTTTTGGAATCGAAATTTTTATTTCTCCTACGATTTTTATTTACAAAAAAAATGGGGCGAGCACTGGATTAGTAATATAGAGTACTCCGGTTATACGTCCAAAATGAATGAAACCCGAACTAATAAAATGAGTAATTTGTTCGCTAGCTTAGGATACTATATTAGCCCGAACGTAATCGGTGATATCGGGCTAGGTCGCGGTGTTGGTAACCGACCGGATTATCTAATTCAAGGAGGATTGAGTTTTAATTTGAGGTAAAATTAAAACTTAATTATAAGTCCTTTCCCAAACCGATTTTCTTTGTCTATTTGTCTGCCGATTTCATTCATTTGTAAATCAATGAATTTTAAATTCTCCGGAAATTTAATGTTCCTTGGCAACTCTTTGATACTATTATTATTCAAGTATAGTTTCTCAAGATTTCTTAATTTAAAAACATTTGTAGGTATGGTTTCTAATCCATCATTTTCCAAATGTAAGGAGGTCAATTTAGGCAGTCTATCCAACACAGAAATTGCCTGATTCAAATCAAGATTCGTTTCATTATTTAAATAAACTTCCCGTAAATTTCTTAACCGCTTCATGAAAGAAGGGAGTTCATTTATATCATTCCCACTAAGGTCTAGCACCTTTAATTTTTTTAGATAAACTAATCCGTGAGGAACTTCTAAAAGGTGGTCATTTTTCAAACTTAGATATTCCAAATTACTGAATTTTTTAAGTACAGCATCACTAAGCTTTACATCTTGATCTGCTAAGTTTAACCGTTTCACCATCTTAGGATGATCTAAGGCCTTATTTAATTCTGTAAAAGTTGAATCTGTATTTTCAGGAACACTTTGTGCTTCAACCGATAAGCAACTTAAAAAAAGAATAACTAGAAAGAATAGTGAATAGCGCATAACTGTTAGTATTTACAGGTAAAATTAAAACCTAATTTTCTCAAAAAAGAGAAATTAGTATTAGTAATAATTATTTATACTATAATCTAAAAATATAAACAATAATAAATAACTCTTTTTCAAAAAATCTAAGAGGAAATACTTTTCTTCGGTCGGTCAAACCAGGCTAATAAAATGGGCAACAAGGTAAGATTGGCAATCATGGCCCACAACAATGTAAGAGACGTAAGCAAGCCTAAAAAGCGAGTACCGTCAAATTGAGAAAACAAAAACACTACGAAACCAACCGCCAAAATAAAAGAAGTAAACATGATACTAATACCTGTTTCTTGAATAGTATGACGGACAGTTTCTCCCACATTATAATTAAAACGTGGCAAGTCCTGACGATAGTTTACAATAAAACGAATCGTAACATCGATCGCGATACCCAATGCAATACTAAATACCAGAACAGTTGAAGGCTTCAAGGGAATATTAAACCAGCCCATTATACCTGCCGTCATAGCTAAAGGAACCATATTTACAACTAGGGCTATTAATACCGTGCGCCATGATTTAAACAGAAAAATCATACAGATAAAAATCATCCCCAAGGCCAATAAAATACTATCTCGCAGACTATTAATAATAAAACGACTTCCTTCTAAAAAAACAACACTCGTACCAGTAAAACTGACATCATACTTTTTAGGATTAAATATCTCATCAGCTTCTTTACTTACCTTATCTAACAGTTCAGGTAATTTCTTGGAGCCCACATCGGCAATGTTGATACTTATGCGCGCCAGTTTCTTATCATCGTCTACAAAGGACTTAATCAAATTGCCCATTTCGCTTTCATTGTTTCCTCCTTTCATTTTTAAATAAGGCGCGATAAATGAAACGTCATACATATTGGGCACCGCATAGTTTAAGCTATCCCCGTCATAATAAGCTTGCTTAGCAAATTTCAGCATTTCGATATAAGAAAGCGGCTTCCCAAATTCTTTGATTTCTGTAAGCTGTTGTACCAGTTGATCTATTTTACTCATAGACCCTAAGCTTGTTATCTTATTTTTCTTCTTGGCATCAATCAAAATTTCCAATGGCATTATGCCAGTGAATTGATTTTCAAAAAACTTTAAGTCTTTATAAATTCTATTTTCCTTAGGTAAATCATCAACGATATGACCCTTCTGTTCCAATCGCAAAATACCCCCTATGGAAATGAGTAAAATAATGAGGGCACCGGAACTCATATACTTTGGATGCGTAAAACTCCAATGCTCAATCCGTGACAAAAGCTTAGCAATAAATTTATTATCCAGGTATTTTGTATGACGAGATTTAGGTTCTTTCAAATAAGAAAAAATTGCAGGTAAAGCAAAAAGCGAAATAATAAAAACAGATAGAATACTCAGTCCAGCTACCAAGCCAAATTCTTTTAAAATTTTAGAATAAGTAAAATAGAAAACACCAAACCCAATCATGGTAGTTAGATTCGTAAAAAGAGTTACGATACCCATACGCTCCACCATACGACGAATAGCACTCATTTTCTCACCCGTCTCACTATACTCAGAGTGATATTTATTTAAAAAATAAATACAATTCGGCAAACCAATTACTACAATCAAAGGTGGTAGCAACGCGGTCAATAAGGTAATTTTATAACCACACATTACTAATATGGCTACAGACCAAATTACACCCATAATTACAACGAGCATAGAGTAAACAACCGTCATTATAGAACGGAAGAAAATCAATAATATAAGTGATGTAAAAACTAAAGAAATGATTAATATAAATCGCATCTCCTTTTTTACAGCTTCCGCAAAACGAGTTCGGATATAAGGCAAACCCGAATAATGCAAACGCACTCCAATTTGCTTTTCAAATGACGCACTTATTTTTTCAATTTCATTTACAAGATCTATTCGCTTAGGAGAGTTCACCAATTCTGGCTCTAAGTAAATTGCAGTGAGGTAGGATTTCGAGCTCGGGTTATACAATAAATTTTTATAAAATGGCAAGTTTAAAAAAGTAGCTACGGCGAAAGAGTCCACTCCATTTTCAAAAATTTTATACGTTTCCAAGGCTGACTTTTCGGTACCGGCTTTCTTTTTAATATTTACAGCATCAGCAATACTCAAAATATTACTCACGCCATCTATGCTCTTCACCTGATTAGACCAATTTTCAAACGCTGAGAAAAATTGGTTCTCAAAAATATTTTCGTGCTGAAAACCAACTACAACCATAGTTCCGTCCTGCCCAAATTGATCTTTGAATTTTTGATAATCCTTATATTTTTGACTGGAGGTTGGAATGGCATTATTAAACTCATAACTCATTTTCACCTGAGAAGCTTTGTATCCCATAAAAACGGTAATCAATAGCAATGCTATCAATACAAACAATCGATTTCGAATGATAAAATCAGCCAACTTCTGCCACATGGGGCGCAAATATAAGAATATACAGAGCTATGTCATACTAATGTAATTTTAATGCAATAATGTAACGTTATGCTGATATAAATTTATGATTCCACTATACTACACACAGCTTTTTTTCGTTAGCTTTGGTAATGTATATGAAGTACGCTTTTATTACCTTATTACTATGTCTTGGCCTAGTTGCTAACGCGCAAAACACACCGATTGGCCAGTGGCAGACTCATTTTTCATATGGCAATTCCAAAAGTGTGGCATATGATGGGAAGGAATATGTTTATAGCGCCGATCAAAATCTATTTCGTTATTCTACCACAGAAAAGTCTTTTGACATTTTCTCAAAAGTAAACGGACTTAGTGATATTGACATTCGACTGATTCGTTACAATCGCATAGATGACTACTTAGTTATTATCTACGAAAGTGGCAATATCGATTTACTAGTTGATAATAATTTTATTAACCTGCCGGATATTAGAAACCTAAATACCAGCGGTAGCAAAAACATAAATGATATTTATTTCTTCAATGAATTAATTTATCTCTCTACAGATTTTGGCATCGTGGTCCTCAACCCAAATAAAAAAGAAATTAAAGAAACCTACGTATTGCAAGATGCGAATACTGTGGCGAAAGTAAACTCCTTCACTAATTACAACGGACAATTTATTGCATCATCAGATTTAGGATGTTTCGTTGTGGACGAAAACCAAAGCGTTTTACAAGACTTCACAAAATGGACGCTCTTACCCAATTTAAAATTTGTAAAAATTGCTAGTGATTTTGATAATTATTTATTCGCTGCAACAGATACCTTATTGCTATTAAACACTTCGTCATTTATCTCCAACTGGGATACCATCGGTCAATCCGCTGAAGCAACCAATCATATTGTACTGGGTGCGCAACAAGTGTATTTTGTAGAAAATGGAGCTACTTCAAAGAAAATCTATACGTTTGATTTTCAAGGAACACCTAATGACGTTTATTTTATAGGTCTTAACGCCTTAGATGTCACCGAGAGTGGAAACACATTTTACATAGCCGATGGCTTTACAGGCCTAACTCATATAACTGGTAATATCAACAAGGAAACCTTCCAGCCGGATGGAGTAAAATCAAATTCTATATTCAATATCTCGGTGGATAATAATGAAATCCTTGTCAGCGGAGGACGAAGAAATTCCGCTTGGCAAACACAATCCAAGCGCGATGGTTTGTCACGTTATGATTATTCCTCTTGGCGATATTATAATCAGTTTGATAATATCCCCGCTATGGATACCGTATTAGATATATTGGACGCAACCATTGATCCGCGCAATCAGCACATAATGATGGCATCTTTTGGTGGTGGCTTGTTAGAATTGGCACCAGACTTAACCCCGACAGTTTATAAATACAATAGTATTTTACAACCCTACGGCGGAAGCAACGTATTCCGATTAGCCGACTTACAATTCGATACAGATAATAATTTATGGATGTCAAATTATGGAGTGCAATCATCGCTGGTAGTAAAAAAAGCAGATGGTGGTTGGCAATCTTTTGTAATGCCATATCCTGCTGGCACTCCAGAAAGATCAGCTTCTCAAATATTAATAGATGATAATAATCAAAAATGGATGGTGGCACCCCGAAATGTGGGTCTTTTTGTTTTTGATGATAATGGCACTATTGATGTAAAAACGGATGATAAAGTAAAAATATTACGACAAGGAAACGGAAATGGGAACCTTCCCAACAATAATATTAATTGCCTAGCGAAAGATAAAGATGGCGCTATTTGGGTAGGAACAAATGATGGCATTGCCATTTTTAATTGTCCGGGTTCTGTGCTAACTGATGGTTGCGATGCCGAACTTAGAATTGTACAATACGATGCTAATGCAGGTTTGCTATTTCAGAATGAAAATGTAAGTACCATAGCCGTTGACGGAGCCAATAATAAATGGATTGGAACCGCAAACGGTGTTTGGCAAATAAGCGATGATGCTGAGACCATTTTAAAACAATTCAACGAAGAGAACAGTCCTTTACCAACAGATGAAATTAATAGAATTGCGATTCACCCCACTACTGGTGATGTATTTATTGCCACAACCGGTGGATTAGTTTCGTATCGTTCTGAAGCTACTGAAGGAAATCTTACCAGCGAAAATTTATTAGTTTTCCCCAACCCTGTTCCCAGTGGCTATAACGGAACCATTGCAATAAAAGGTGTAACCGAAAATGCCGATGTGCGGATTACCGATGTTAGTGGACAATTAATTTATCGAGTAAAAGCGCAAGGTGGACAAGCCGTTTGGAATGGACAAACCTATACGGGACAACGACCCATGAGCGGTGTTTACTTTGTTTTTGTAACTGATAAAGACGGAGAAGAAACGGGTAGTACCAAGTTTATATTTCAAGAATAATAACTAACCCATTGTGCTAAAAAACACCGAAGGACTCGTTCTTAGAACTATTAAATACGGCGAGACGAGTATTATTTGCACTTTCTATACCAAAGACTTTGGATTGCAGGCTTATTTGATTCGAGGTGCTCGCTCAGCTAAAAAATCTGGAATTAAAGCAAACTATTTTCAGATCGGTCAATTTTTAGAAATTAATGTTCAGCATAAACCTGGTAAAAATTTACATTATATAAAGGAAGTAAAACTGAATGCCAAGCATGCTATTTTATCGCAACATATTGTCAAACAAAGTATCGCTCAGTTTTGTAGCGAATTGGTTTTACGTTGCGTAAAAGAAGAAGAGCAAAACGATGCCCTATACAGTTTCTTGAATACTTTTTTTCAGCGCATACAAACCTTGCGCAAAGAAAATCTAGCCTTGGCTCCTATTCATTTCACTGTTCAATTTGCGGCTAAAATTGGCTTTGAAATTAATAATAATTATTCCGAAAAACATGCTTACTTCGATGCCTTGAATGGAACTTTTTGTCAAGAACCTAGCACGAATTCTTACACCTCAAAAAAAGATCCTTCTAAACTAATTCATCATTGTCTAGCTGGAAATAGTAATTTATCTTTTGCGCAAAGCATACGAGAAAATGCGCTTCATGATTTAATTCGTTTTCTAAAATTACAATTAGATCAAATGGGCGAAGTAAAATCAATTGCCGTCTTGCATCAAATATTGCATGGTGAATAAGTTTAGTATCTTGATTAGGCTCTAACTTTGTATTATGAGTTTATCTAAAATTAGAATCGGTGGTGTTCCGGAGCATTTTAATATGCCCGTGCATCTTGCCATAGAAAATGGTGAATTTTCTAGAAGAGGACTCGATGTTGAATGGACTAATTTTAACGGAGGCACGGGACAAATGACCAAAGCCTTGCGAGAAGGCGAAATCGATGTATGCATTTTACTTACCGAAGGAATCATTGCAGATATCATAAAAGGAAACCCGAGCAAAATCATCAGTGAATACGTTATCACACCGCTTACATGGGGGATTCATACAGCAGCTGAAAATAAGCTTAAGCACCATAACGAAATTTATGATAAGCGCTATGCAATCAGTCGCTTCGGTTCTGGTTCTCATTTGATGGCGATAGTAGATGCGAATCTAGAAGGTAAAAAAATTGATACTGAACAATTTAATGTCATCAAAAATTTAGATGGTGCATTAGACTCTTTGGCTAAAAATGAAACCGATGTTTTTTATTGGGAAAAATACACAACGAAGCCATGGGTAGATAAAGGTGACTTGAAACGAGTAGGAGAATTTATTACACCCTGGCCATGTTTCATGATTGCCGCGACCAATAATATTTTAGAAGAACAACCGGAGAATATTATTCGTTTGCTCCGGGTGATTCATGATAGTTGCGATAGTTTTATGCAAAGTGAATATGCAATAAAAATTGTGAGCGAAAGAATGAATCAAAAACCTGAAGATGTTGCTCGTTGGTTTCACAGCACGGAGTGGAGTATTCACGGTTGGGTAAGCGAAAAAATGCTGAAGAGTGTTATGTATTATTTAAAGGCGGCCGATATTGTAGCCGATAATGCAACCACTGAAGATTTAGTTTGGGTACGAAAAAAATAAATTCATGAAATTTACTTGCCTAACTGAAATCTATGCCCCACGAGAAAAGGTAATGAAGCTTTGGATAAATCCAAATAATTTACAGCATTGGCAAAATGGTTTTGAATCACATAAATCTGTTTCTGGAAGTCCTGGAGAATTGGAATCAAAATCCATCTTGACCTACAACAACAAAGGTTCAATTTTTAATTTAGAAGAAACGGTTATTGAAAATAACCTGCCAGATTCTTTTGAAGGCGAATATGAGCATGTAACCATGACCAATAGAATGCGCAGCACCTTTGTAGCTTTAGATTCCAACACAACTATTTGGAAAGCAGAAATTCATTACACGCAATTCAATGGTGTGGGCATGAAGCTATTTGGTTTTTTTGGAAAACGAATTTTCAAAAAGCAAACACAAAAGTGGTTAGATAATTTTAAAGCGTTTGTAGAAAGTTCAAAATAAATGAAATACATTTCGATAATTTTACTTTTGATTTTGGCTTCTTGCCAAACCAAAAGAAACAACCATCTTATTAAAGGAGATGAAGGTCTTTTTGATCAAAAAAAATATCCTCCTTTTGATACAGCTCATATAATAAGCCAATTAAATTTCAAGGATTCAATGATTGACATGGGCCTATTGCTAAACGATAAAGACGAAAAGGTATGTTCAAAAATTGACACCTTGGAATTAACGTATATTGCTTATGCCTGCGAGTGTGCATCATGGGTAGTGGCAGAAGAATTCGAAAAGAATTATAAAAATAACTACCCCGACGGCGAAAATCCATCTGATAATTTTAAGAAGTTTAATCTAACGGAATATGGATACTATATCGAACCTGCAACAGAAGATATTGCTCTTCCTGAATATCTAATTTGGACCGGAAACAAAATCACATTTCTTGGTAGATTTTTTAAAGGAAAAAGAAAGGGCGGCAGCGATGAGCCCTCATGGACAAAAAAAGAGGAATATAAAGTCTTTAAATATTACGGTTACAAAATGCACAGGCCTTATGAAGTTCTTGGTCCCTTAATACCAGACTTCCAAGAAGATATCTATGGCAAACCAGATACGAACTGGCACCCAATGATTTTAGAAATAAAATAGTCTAATAGAACAGGTCGTTTACTCTCAGAACTCAGATTTGGGACCATGAGTTATGCAAAACAAGCCTTTAAAGCCATCTCATTATTTCCCTTATCCAACTCCCTTTTAATAAATTCATGCACTTTGTTATTTTTTAAAGCAGTTTGAAAATCTTCATTCACTTTTAAAGAATCGACTGCATCTTTAGAAGGTACTGTTTCCATATTTCCTAAACGACCCAAATTATTACCGCTTAATACTTCACTATTTCTGATAGCCTCTGGCAATGCATCTACGCCAATACCTTTTGTTTGTAACGGCTTAGGAATTTCAAACATTGCTTCCGGTGTGGCGTGGCAGTACCAACTTCCACCCATGCGCGCTACCAAATCCATTTTTACGGAATCTATTTTACCGTTTTCATCTAAGTAGGATTCATTTATATGGAGTTTAATTACTTCGCAGATAACCAAATTACCTGCGCCACCACCGTCACCCGTTTCAATGATTTGCATCACCTTACATTCCATTTGTACTGGCGCTTCTTTTACTCGTGGTGCTTTTACTAATTCACTTTCTATTTCTGTAAAGCCTGCTTTTTCAAATTCATTTACACCCTTATCATAACCCGTACTGGCCAATGACATTTGCTCTACCATAGGATAGTTTACAATATTGATGACGCACTCATTGGTTTCCTTTACATTTTCAAAAGTGTGTTTATTGGTATTGGTTCTTCCATTACGTGCTGGCGAAAAAATAACAATAGGTGGATTAGCACCAAAGACATTAAAGAAACTAAAGGGACTTAAGTTTACATTTCCTTCCTTATCAATCGTACTGGCAAATGCAATAGGACGAGGAGCAATTGCACTTAATAAGTGACTATGCAATTCTGGGATGGGAAGATCTTTTGGGTTTATGGATTTGAAGTTCATTATATTTTATTTAACCGCAAAGACGCGGAGTTCGCAAAGTTAAATCCATTGCGTGGCATTGGATAATTCATTTTCAATTTTCAACTCTCCATTATCAACTTACAAAGCTGGCAATATCTCAGCACTCACCTCGCCAAAACCAACACGCATTCCATCCTTTTCAGCATGGCCTTTAATGGTTACCGTATCTCCATCTTTAAAAAATACTCTTGTACTTCCGTCTTTTAAAGTCAATGGTTTGGTTCCTGCCCAAGCTATCTCTAACATAGAACCGTAAGAGTTTTCGTCCTTACCACTTATCGTTCCACTCGCCATCATATCACCTACGTTTACATTACAACCATTTACTGTATGGTGTGCTAATTGTTGCTTTTGATTCCAATACATATACTTATAATTGGAGTTACAGATTCTTTCGGTTTCTCCGCCTGGAGGAGTAATGTCAACGCTAAGATTTACATCGTAATTACTAGCTCCTTCATATTCTAAATAGGATAGCACTTTGGGATCTTGCACTGGTCCATCAACCGCAAAAGGCTTTAAAGCTTCAATGGTTACTACCCAAGGACTAGCGGATGAAGCAAAGCTTTTTCCAAGAAATGGTCCCAGCGGAACGTACTCCCATTTTTGAATATCACGTGCGCTCCAATCATTAAACAATACCATTCCAAAAATATGATCATCAGCATTTGCTGTGCTTATAGTTTGACCTAACTCAGTTTCTTTACCTACAATAAACGCCATCTCCAACTCCATATCTAATCGTCCACTTGCTTGATATACGGGTGCTGTTGCATCCTTTGGCATTACTTGGCCCTTGGGTCTACGTATAGGTGTGCCACTAGGAATGATAGAAGATGCTCTTCCATGATAGCCTACCGGGATGTGTTTCCAATTAGGAAGCAACGCATTTTCAGGATCACGAAACATTTTTCCTACATTAGTAGCATGCTCCATACTCGAATAAAAATCAGTATAGTCTCCTACTTTCACGGGTAGATGCATCACAGCATCCTTGTGCGAAAGCATGGCTTCTTTTACATCCAAGTCTTCATCATTGCCACTTAACCACTCTTGCAATTTTAGGCGGACACCAGTGGTCACCTCTTTTCCTAAAGCAATAAAATCATTCAGATAATCATTCTCAACCACTTCTTTGTCCAACTTCAATTTTTTAGCTAGCATACTCAAATCAATCACATGATCGCCGATGGCTACACCAATTCGTTTGCCCCTGGCTACGGTTGAAAAAATACCGAAGGGTAAATTATAAATTGAAAAATCTGAATTTTCAGGAATGTCTAACCAAGTTTCTAATTTTTTCATGGACTGTAATCTTAAATTAATTGAAGCGCAAAGATAATGCCCTCTTTGGGCAAAAGTCAAAAGAGCCACATCAAAAGAATATTAGACATTTGAATATTTAGATTAGACTTTTTAAATACTTATTTTAGCTAATTAATTTTTATGTCCGCTAATCACCATCAAAAAGAAATTTCAACAGGCTTAAAAGGTTTAGCACAAAACTGGCGGAGCGATTTAATGGCAGCTGTTAGTGTTGCACTTATCGCGCTTCCGCTGTCATTAGGTATTGCGCTTGCCGCTGGTGCTCCAGCTATGGCGGGTATCATTTCTGCCGTGGTAGGTGGTTTGGTTACAACACTTTATCGGGGCGGTCATATCTCAGTGAATGGACCGGCCAAAGGGGTGATAGCCGTAATCCTTTTAGGAATTGCTCTTATGGATGATGGAAAAGGACAAGCTTTTAATTACGTCTTGGCGGCTATTGTGGTTGCAGGAGCTATCCAGGCACTATTAGGCGTTCTAAAATTAGGTCGTTTTGCAGATGTTTTCCATTCGTCTGTTATTCAAGGTCTTTTGGCGGCTATTGGTATTATTATTTTTGCCAAACAAATTCATGTAGCTTTTGGATCACATGCTGATAAAAAAGCAACTATCGTGCAAAACTTAGTAGATGCGATCGTTCAGCTACCCCAGGCAAATCCATTTGTGGTTATCATCTCATTGGTAGGCTTGCTCCTAACTTTATTTCATTCTAAAATTAGCTATAAGCTTTTTCATATCCTTCCAACCCCCATGTGGGTGATTGCCCTTTCGATACCCTTCGTTTATGCCTTCAATTTTTTTGAAGCACATACTATGTCATTTTTAGGTAGAGCATATGAAGTTGGACCCGAATTATTATTAAAGATTCCAGATAATATTATGGATTCCATAATGCACCCCAATTTTGGTAAAATAAACACGCTGAACTTTTGGACGACTGTTTTTTCACTACTGATGATTACGAGTATTGAGTCCTTGGCGATTGCCAAAGCCGTGGATAAAATAGATCCTTACAGACGCAAAACAGATTTGAATAAAGACTTAACCGGAATTGGACTGAGTACAGTTGCAGCAGGATTTTTGGGTGGATTACCCATTATTGCCGTGATTATTCGCAGTACAGTTAACATACAAAACGGCGCTAAAACAAAGTGGTCTAATATGTATCAAGGAATTATTTTGTTGCTATTCATTGTACTACTGGCACCAGTTATGACAAAAGTACCCTTGTGTGCTTTTGCCATATTACTAGTTTACACTGGTTTCAAATTAGCATCCCCTTCTGTATTTAAAGAAGTTTATAAGCTGGGTATTGAACAGCTCATATTCTTTGTATTTACTATGGTACTGACGCTTTATACCAACCTACTCATAGGCTTGTTTGGTGGACTTTTGATAGCCCTTGGCACGCATATTTTATTAGCTCGGGTTCCAGTTACTAGCTTTTTTCAGATGCTATTCAACTCAGGCACCAAACTATTAAAGAAAAGTAGTGACAGTTATGAACTGAGAATAAAAGGAATTGCTAATTTCCTTTCCATCTTAAACCTAAAGAAAATAATGCAAGACATCCCGGATGGAAGTGATGTCAAAATAAATGTAAGTAGCACAAGAATTTTAGATCTAACGGTGCAGGAGTATTTGTATGATTTTAAAAAAGAACATGCGCTTACAGGCGGCAAGGTGCGCATTACCGGAATGGAACACCATATTGCATCTGCCAAACATAAGCTAGCTATGAAGAGTTTAATTGAGCAAGCCCCTGTGAGACTTTCACCTAGACAACAACGAATTAAGAAATTAGCTACGAAAAACAATTGGGTTTACCGCCAAGAAGTAGAATGGGATACATCTACACTACAAAATTTTGATTTCTTTGAATCTAAACCCTTAGAGTATAAAGAGAATGTAATCTCAGGAACATTCCCAGAATGTCATAATGAACGTTGGGAGATTAGTGACATAACCTTTGATGAAGGTGCTATGAGTGCCAAGGAAGTCTTTCATACAACAGCCGAGGTGATCCATTTAGATAAAGAAATTCCACGTTTTGTATTAGAGCAAGAAGGCTTCTTTGATAAAATATTTCACCCCTTTATGGCTTTCCGTGGTCAAAAAGATATTGATTTCCCGGGCTATACTGAATTCTCCAAACGCTTTTTAGTTCGTGGTGAAAGTCAAACAACGTTGAGCTCATTCTTCAGCGAAGACCTCATTAATTTTTTACTTGCTAATGATGTGTATCATATTGAAAGTAATGGGAACAGCCTTTTAATTTTCCGCTCGTTGCGTGTTGCACGGACCGAGGATATTGAACAAATGATTTCTTTCTCTGAAGACTTTGTGAAGTTGATTGAGTAGGTTTTAGTAGT
>CAYMFF010000018.1:0-41229 GCA_964389575.1 uncultured Chitinophagaceae bacterium | reverse complement strand
AATAAAATTATTTAACATGAAAAAACTTTTTACTTTAATTACCCTTACATTTCTTGCCGTAACAGGCGTTCAAGCGCAAACAACGTTTTCTGTGAATCTTGTGACACCGGCTAACAACTCTAATCATTTGAATGGTGACAATATGATGCAGTCTGCAATTGTTACTGTAACAGGAGGTTCAGTTGCTCCAACTGATACGGTAGCATTTGGCGACCCTTTAATTTCTCAAAACAACCAAGTATACATCCGAACTGGGCAAACTAAAGGTATGAACGATACTATGATTTTTAATTATTCTTACACTGGTGTAAGCGGTCAACTAGGTGCTCGGAATTGGTGTGTGAGTTCTTTCTTATTTAGTGGTGGAACCTTTGCCTCTAATTTTGATACAACAGGAGGCACTTGGAGTACCTGTAACACCTTAACTTTTACAGGTGATCCGTTTAGCTTAAAAGATGTTACGTTTAGACAAAATACTCCAAGAAAATTAACTATTTTTCCTAACCCAGTTATAGGAGACTTAGTAAATATGGACTTCATAGCTCAAAGCGCAGAAGAGGTTAATGTAAATGTTTTTGACCTAACAGGAAGAAAAATATTGACCCAATCTTTTGGTAAAGCATTCAAAGGTCAAGACGGTTATAATCTTGATATTTCTGCCTTGAATAAGGGAATGTATATCATGGAACTACGTCAAGGAGCATTGAGAGCGAGTGGACAATTTACAAAATAGGTAATCACACTTTACATAAAACTGAAAGCCATCCTGAACTGGATGGCTTTTTTATTTTCCAATTTTACGCTGTCGCACGAAATAGCGCAAATCTATAAAACATAATAAAAGACTCTTTAGTGCGATAGCAATAAAAAAGATAATAAAAATTTTAGGAAATAAGATTTCAACGGTTGGCATGGATATAAAAGCGGCCACAATAGAAAACAAAATGAAAATATTGAACACATTACTAGACCAACGAAATTTATTCTGTTCAAAGCATTTTGGACTCAGTAAAAATTCTAATCGTAATTGTCTAACGGAATAGTACACTGAAAAAATACCAACGATTCCCAACAAAGCGGTTATGACAGCGGTAACAATAAACATAGTGTAATCTCCAAATTCTTTCATTTCCATCGTTTGCACTACTAGTGCTACCAGTAAGGATAAAACAATAATGACATTGATGATACGGAGCAAGCCGATCAGTCGTAACCAGCTTGGAACTTGAATATTTTCCTCAAAATCGATTAAAACGTCTTTCATAAAACTAGAGCTACTGGCTAGAACAGAACATCTTTCATAGAGAAAATACCTTTTTTATCAACTAGAAATTCCGCAGCTAATAATGCGCCACTGGCAAATCCTTTGCGAGAGTGAGCGGTATGCTTTATTTCTATACTATCAATAACTGAGTTATAGGAAATTGAGTGAGTGCCCGGAGCAGGATTTTCTCGTTTGGCTGTTATGGGAAGTTCATTTTCGGTCTTATTTTCAGCTTCATTGCTATTCTGTAAGTAATGGCTTGAATAGCCTTGATGCTCCTCAATCAGTCCTTCGGCCAATGTCACGGCTGTACCACTTGGTGCATCTAGTTTTGCGGTATGATGTATTTCTTCTAAGCTAGCGTGATATTGTGGGTAGTTGCTCATGAGTGCAGCCAGTTTTTTATTGATTTCAAAAAATAAATTTACTCCCACACTAAAATTACTGGCATATAAAAATGCGGTATCGTTTTCCAAGCATTTTTTTTCAGCGGCTGCTTTTTTATCCAGCCAAGCAGTCGTTCCGCAAACAGTTGGGATGTTGTTTTCAAACAACAATTTCAAATTTTCAAAAGCGGTATCTGGAGTGGTAAATTCGATAGCCACATCTATTTCTTTTAAATTATCATTGGTAAAATCTTGCAGATTATTACGATTTATCTTTAATGGAAATTCATAACCTTTTTCAATTCCTATTTCTTCAATGGCTTTTCCCATTTTGCCATATCCTATTAATGCAATTTTCATTTTATTTAAATTTTACGACAAGGGCCACTCCTAATTGTCCATTGTCAAAACTGGGTTTGGTTTTAAAGGAAATACTGTTGTCGATATCAAAACTTTTTAAATGTGCCGCAACGTAAGCGTCTAAAACATTGAGCGCATAGCCTACGGTTGTAAAAATGACCGAATACTCAAGATATTGTCGATACGTATTTTGTAAGGTATTCAAATCATTGTCCTGATAGAATCCCACGTATTCATCCGTAGTGCTGGGATTATTATCAATTCGAGCTATGTAAGCCGCTCTAAATTTTTTGTATTGACTGCCGTTGCTTTGAATAAAATATCCTGCAGCGCCTAGGCCTGCTGCTACAACTCCTAGTTTCCAATATTGTTTATTATAAATTTGACCCAAGCCAGGAAAAATCGCACTGTACAAAGCAGATCGTTTCGGAATGGGTTCAGTTCGATGAAATGAAAATACGGAAAGGCTATCATTCTCTTGCTCGAATGCCAATCGCGTTAAGTCCTGCCCAGACGAACTGAAGTTCCAAATTAAAAAAAATATTGTGAGATAATATTTCACAATGGCAAGGTATTACAAATTCATCGAATCCAGTATTCTATCTAGGTCAGAATCATTATAAAATTCTATTAAAATGGAGCCTTTGCCATTTTTCTTGCGGTCTAGTTTTACCTTGGTTGATAGGTGAGAGGCTAAGTTATCCTCTATTTTTTTATAGGTAGGTTGCAAGCCGGTTACACTTTTCGATTTTTTCTTTCTTTCTTTTTTGAAGGATTTAATCAAGCTTTCTGTAGCTCGCACACTTAGTTTGTTCTTATTAATTTCTTCAAAAGCTAATAACTGTTGGTCGATATGCTCTATACCTAACAAGGCACGAGCATGCCCCATGCTGATGGTACTTTTTCGAACGGCAGACTGAATACTAGGCGGTAAACGAAGTAAACGTAAATAGTTCGTAACCGTGGAGCGTTCTTTTTTCATGCGCTCCGCCACTTCTTCTTGCGTTAGGTCGCATTCTTCCATCAGTTGTTTATAGCTCAATGCTATTTCTATGGCATTTAAATCTTCGCGTTGAAGATTTTCTAACAAGGCCATTTCAATTATCTCTTGATTATTAGCGGTTCGGATGTAAGCCGGAACGTCTTTCAATCCAGCCATTTTGGAAGCTCTAAATCTTCTTTCACCTGAAATTAGTTGGTAGGATTTAGCACTTAGTTTAATGACAGTTATAGGTTGTATTAAATCATGCAGCTTGATGGAGGCTGCAAGTTCTTCAAGAGCTTGTTTGTTAAAATCTTTACGAGGTTGCTTTGGATTCACAGAAATTTGATCCAAGGAAATTCGGCTAATGCTACCTACAATATTCTCTTCCATAGGAACTGAGGTCTTTTGACTTTTGTTGTCAAAATTTTTCACTTCTTCTTTGATATTTCCCAATAAGGCACCAATGCCTTTACCAATTTGTGCTTTCTGCTTACTCATTTTCTGTTTCTTCTATTTCAAATGTTTTATCCTTATTAGCAATTTTAGTCATGTCATTGCGTTGCAAAACTTCTTTGGCCAAATTTAGATAATTCAATGCTCCCTTAGCTTCAGCATCATAAAGCAAAACCGGCTTTCCAACACTAGGCGCTTCGCCCAATCTGGTGTTTCTATGGATGATTGTTTCAAAAACCATTTCTTCAAAATGATTGGTAACTTCTTCCACCACTTGATTGCTCAATCGTAAACGCCCATCGTACATGGTCATTAAAATCCCTTCAATTTTCAATTCAGGATTTAATTTGCTTTGAACTATTTTAATAGTATTTAATAATTTGCCCAAACCTTCCAAAGCAAAAAACTCGCATTGAACAGGAATAATTACACTATCGCTTGCGGTCAAGGCATTCACAGTAATTAAGCCCAAAGAAGGTGAACAATCAATGATAATAATATCGTAATTATCACGAATCGGTTCTAAGGTATTTAATAATTTATGTTCTCGGTTTGGGTGGTTAATTAATTCAATTTCGGCACCGACTAAATCTAAATGCGCCGGAAGAATCGATAAATTGGGAGTTTCGGATTCTAAAATAATATTTTTTACATCGGTCCCGTTTACCAAGCTATCGTATACACTGAGCTGAATATTTTTTAAATCAAATCCGTTACCAGAGGTTGCATTTGCTTGCGGATCACAGTCAACAAGGAGTGTTTTATAATCTAAAACGGCTAAACTGCAAGCTAAGTTAATAGCTGTTGTGGTCTTTCCAACACCGCCTTTTTGGTTTGCTATGGCAATAATTTTTCCCATCCCCACAAGGATGGAACAGAACGTTCTTATAATAAATTATAGTTATGCACCTACGTTTGTTGATATGTGTTGGCTTACGGGTGGAAAGAGTAACTTTTGGTAGTGCTTAACCGCTATTTTAATTAAGCTGGACGAATATGCCCGAAAACCGTAAATTTTACTAAATTTGCGCTCCTATTTAGATTTGTTATGGCAAAACGCGATAAATACACGGCCCCTAGAAACCCTCAACGATATGCTTCGAATGAGGAGGTTGTACCTACTGCAGAAGATCGATTAAAAGGAATTGAAAGTTGGTACGAATCCAACAAAAAGATTCTAAATGGTATTTTGATTGGTGGACTAGCTATTGTTGCCGTATTTTTTGCATACAATCGATTTTATAAAGGGCCTCAAAACGAAAAGGCTAATGATGCTGTATTTATGGCTCAAGATTACTTCGCCAATGATTCCATGAATCTTGCTTTAAACGGTGATGGAAATAATTTTGGTGCATTAAAAATTGGAGATAAATATGGTTCAACCGATGCTGGAAATTTATCTCACTTCTACGCAGGTCGTGCTTTGTTAGGACAAGGAAAATATCAAGAAGCCATTAAGGAATTAAAAGATTTTGACGGAAAAGGAACTATGCCAGGCACAGTTGCATTAGGTTGTATCGGCGATGCGTATATGGAATTGAATAAACCTTCTGAAGCCATAACGTATTATAAAAAAGCAACGGCTGATGAGGACGACGTGTTTTTAACACCTTTGTACTTAGAACGCCTTGGTTTGGTTTATGAAAGCACTGGTAAAACAAAAGAGGCTATCGAAGCTTTTACTCGTATTAAGTTAGGTTTCCCGAGTAGTGCGGCTGCAAGAAATGCTGATAAGTATCTTGCCCGATTGGGAGAATACAATTTGTAAATTATGGCCATCCAGCCAACTGATTTTTTAGACAAAGATTATTCTCATTTGAATGAGAAAAAAGTAACAATCGTTTCTACAACTTGGAATAAAGAAATCAATGAAGCACTAGTTAAAGGTGCCGTTGAAATTCTAGGTCGGTACAATCAAATAAATATTGAGTATTTAGAAGTACCTGGCAGTGTTGAACTAGCCTATGCTATTAAGCAACATTCGCTGAAACATAAAACTGATGCCTATATTGCTTTTGGTTGTGTAATTCGAGGAGGAACGCCACATTTTGATTATGTCTGCGAAGCTGCTAATAATAGTATAGCCCAATTAAATCTTAGTTTAAACGCTCCGGTAATATTTGGTGTTTTAACCTTAGAAAACGAAGCACAAGCATGGGAACGCCTAGGTGGAACTCACGGTCACAAAGGAAAAGAAGCTGCACAAACGGCATTGGCCATGATGGAGTTCAAGCAAAATTTATAAACTAAATTCACGGTTATGAAAGTTCAGTTATTCATACCTTGTTTTATGGATCAGTTGTATCCTGAAGTTGGAATGAATACCGTAAAAGTATTAGAAAAAGTAGGTTGTGAAATTTTGTATAACGAAAATCAAACCTGTTGTGGTCAGCCAGCATTTAATGCAGGTTATATGAAAGAAGCTAAATCAGTTTGTACTAAGTTTTTGAATGATTTCTCGGGGAATGAAATAATCGTAGCACCTAGTGGTTCATGCGTGGGTTTTATTCGCTCGCAGATTGATTCATTTTTTGGGGACAGCCTGCATAAAGAAAGGGCCGTGCAACTTAAAAACAATATCTATGAACTTTCTGAATTTCTAGTTGACATAAGTAAAAGTGAAGATCTTGGGGCTCGATTTGACGGCAAAGCAACTTATCATGATGCTTGTGGCGCGTTGAACGAATGCGGAATAAAAGCAGCGCCAAGAAAATTACTTTCAAAGGTAAAGGGATTAGAATTACTTGAAAGTGATGAATGTGAAACATGCTGTGGTTTCGGTGGAACATTTGCTATAAATTATGAACCTATATCCATCGGTATGGCACACACAAAAGTACAAAGTGCTTTATCTGTAGGTGTGGATTATATAATATCCACCGATGTAAGTTGTTTAATGCATTTGGACGGTTACGTAAAAAAGCAAGGTATTAAAATAGAGACCTTGCATTTAGCAGATGTCTTAGCAAAATTTTAGTATTTACTTTTCATTAAACTTTTATTCTAATCATCCATCTTACATTTAGTTTTTATGAAACATTTTTTATTTTCTTTTTTGGTATGCAGTTTTTTATTTCAATCGATACAAGCCCAGAAATATGCATCAAATGTAATCGTGGGTGCCGATCAAATGAGTGAGTACATGCCTTTACTAAAAGGAAAAAGAGTGGCTCTATTGGTTAACCAAACTTCCAGAGTTGGAAAGGTTCATCTGGCTGATAAAATGAAGGTGAGTGGAGTTAAGCTAAGTGTCATTTTCGCACCAGAGCATGGATTTCGGGGTAAGGCTGATGCTGGTGCTCATGTGAAAAACGGAGTGGATACAAAAACCGGTGTTCGCATCTTATCACTCTATGGAAAAAATAAAAAGCCAACCGCCACTCAATTAAAGAATGTAGATGTAGTAGTTTTTGATATTCAAGATGTAGGCGCGCGATTTTATACCTACATTTCTTCATTGCAATATATGATGGAGGCTTGCGCAGAAAACAATAAAAAGTTGATAATTTTGGATAGACCTAATCCGAATGGATTTTATGTGGATGGTCCAGTTCTTAATAAAAAATATAAATCTTTTGTTGGGATGCAAGCTATTCCAATTGTTCATGGCATGACGGTAGGAGAGTATGCCAATATGTTAAATGGTGAAGGTTGGCTAAAAAATAAAGTAAAAGCCAATGTGACTATTATAAGATGTAAAAAATGGGATCATAGCATGCTTTATGATTTGCCTGTAGCGCCTTCTCCAAATTTGCGATCTAAGCAGTCTATTCTTCTTTATCCAAGCTTGTGCTTATTTGAAGGAACTGAGGTAAGCGTTGGGCGCGGAACTGATAATCCCTTCACAGCTTGGGGGCATCCTGAGTACAGCAAACATAGAAAATATGCCTTTACACCTAAGCCTGGTTTTGGTTCTAAAAATCCCAAGCACAAATACAAAAAATGTTACGGACAACAATTAGATATTCCAGTGCCTCAAATTATTCAAACAATTAAAGGAAAGTTCTTCCTTGGTTTTATTCAAACGGCTTATTCGTCATCATCGAGACGTGATGGATTTTTTACTTCTTTCTTTGAGAAATTGGCAGGTACGAATGAACTCAGAAAACAAATTATGGCAAAGAAATCGGAAACCCAAATTCGAGCTTCTTGGGAGCCAGCACTTTCTAAATTTAAGAAAATTCGAAAGCGTTATTTATTGTATCCCGATTTTAAATAAATAGGTTTGTTTTACTCCTTCGTCCAAAAGTAAAACGCTCGTTCTAAATCATGTTTTAGCATTCGAACATTTTTTCGCATAAGGAAGTATGGTATGCCCAACATTAAAAGCCCATGAATGAATATAAACGGCAGAATAAATAGCCCAATATCACTTTGGTCTTGGTCAGGGATTAAAATCCAAACGACTGTAAATATTAAATAGAAAAATAATAAAAAGGCATAAAAGTATTTCATGTGGCCACTAAATCCATTGATTTCTGCATTGATAATTAATTTCTCATCCTCTTGTTTAAAAGTTCCTTCGGCTACGGCCAAAATCATATTGACTTGAAAGAGTTTCCTTTTTTTTCTTAGTTTAAAACCATTGGTACTCACCTGACCTTTGAATTCATTTTTGCTGGAAGAAAAAATTTCGAACAAACCGGTAAATGCACTAAGGCTTCCTTCATCAATGTTCAACATTAGAAGATTTACAAAATCTTCTTTAGAAATTTTCAATTCAGTATTTAGCTGATCGATAAGATGTAGCTTCTTCAGGGTTTTCTTCAAGAGAATTGTTTTGATACAAAACGAATCTAAGCATTTTAGAGATTATGAGAACCTTTGTAGTTTAGGAAATAATTGTGAAATTATAAATTCAGCTTTTCAATTTCTTGCTTTAAATCATTTTTAGCAACGGGGTGATATTTTAGATTTACTTTTTGGTTTGAACCAACGGTGAGCTGTTGGGTAGCAAGGTACACTTGATTCTTGACCTTCTTTAATGCGAAAATTGTTACGTTTTCTTTCGAGGGAATTTTCTTAAATGTATACCGATTAGCAGAAACGTACCCCGTCATTATAGATCGAAAACGATTGAAGATAAGCTTGATGCTTATTTCTTCGTTCGGTTTTTTAGCGATAGCTAAATTTATTTTGGGTCGATTGTCTTTATAAAAACGGTCACAATTTATCCAGCCCAAACGTGATGTAATCATGGCATAATTGGCTATTGAATTTACACTTAAGTTATTGATGTTCTTTGCGTTTTGCACACTTTGTTTCAAGCTCTTTCTATAGTTATCTAACTTCATCACTACTCGCGGTTTTGGTTCTATTGGTCGTGACCAGGCGGTGGCCACATTTTCAGTATTGATAAAGAACTCAATTGGGATTATCATTTTTTCTTCTACTGCTGCACCGTTTACATAGGCTGGGATGAATTTAGGGAATGATTTTACAAGTCGTACTGCTTCACGAGAAAAGCTTTTGGGAGCCCCTTTGCTACAACGAATGTTTTTTAGGGTGCCATCTTTTGCAACGGTAAATTTAACTTCAACCTTGGTTTCGCCTCTGCACCGTAATTCTTTTTCGGGATAGCGCACATAGCGTTGGATAAATTGATTCATGGATTTGTCGCCTTTTGCAAATTGAGCACGAGTTTCTGTTGTGACAATTTCTCCAGTATCTTCAATAATATCGCTCATTAGTTGCATGCCTCGACTTGTGTTAGTAACCTCTGCAACTGAGGATTTACCAGCTTGAATCCAATTGATTTCGTTATTACTTTTTTGTCCGTAAAAAAGCTCCATATCTTTTTTTCTTTTTTCAGTCGGAAAAAGAATCTGAATTTCTTTGTCATGTTTAAGTTCACATTCTTGTCCATTAGCCAATGCTTGAATATGAATGGTGCCACCAGATTCTAATAATCTATCGTTACTCATGGTACTAAGATTATTTAATAAGAAATCTTTTTTATTGTAGAATTCTTTTACCACTATTTCAACTTGGCCTTCCACCATTTGTCCTCCGTCTTTTAGCACAAATGCATCAGCTGGAATAATGAGTTGGGTGCCTTCTGGAAAGTTGAGTGTTTCTTTCGAATGGTTGGTGATGTAAAAGCTAGTTGCTGTTTTTTCGAAACTAGAATATATTTTAGGTAAAGAAAATGAAATAGCATCTTTTTTGGTACTGAAATTTGAGGACTTTGAAGCATTATTGGCAGTAGGTTTAGAAAAACTGTTGTTGTTAATCTGAGTATCTGTTTTTACATAATTTGCTGCTACCTTTTTGACAGTCTGCTGGCGGGCAATTGCATTGCTTTTAATTTCTGTCGTGGTTTTGTTTTTTACGGTTTCCTTGGAAGGTGTTTCGTTGCTATTACAAGAGAATATGAATAAGATCAGACCAAGTAAAGGGATTAGATAGTTTTTCATGAAGTTATAACGTTTTTAATGTTTGATTTGTTTCTTAATGTTTTATTAATATTTGGATAGAGGTTATCGATTTATTGCAGCTGATAGAAATAATTTATTTTAAAATAGCCAGCAACATCTTTGTTGCCAATTGAAAAACTATTGGGTGTTGTATATTTCTGTTTATCTAAATCGTAATTATATATGGTTTCAATATAGTTTGATTTGGCAAAACGCAGGAAGGCTAATTTTTTTTCAATAAAATAGCCCCAACGCATCCCGTAATAAAGTTGTCCGTCTTCTTTATTTCGAGATAAATACACTTTTATGAACAAGCTGTCGTGTACGTTAATATATGCGGATTCAAAATGGATGTTGAATCGAAAACTTTTGTTTAATCTGATGTTTTTGTCTTTAAATTCTACACTTACTATTTCAGGTTTTAAGTCGAGTGAATCTTTAAATTTTAGAACTTGATGAGTGGAAGGGCTTGTGATAGCCATTGTTTGAGTTTTAGGATTTTTATTGGGCTTTTCAAAAATTTGCCCTATTGTCATTAAAGGCAGACAAAAGAAGATTACGATTAGCACTTTTAAATTCATTGATTTATGGCTTGATAACGATTACTGCACCCTTCTTTACTAATTTATAAATCTCCTGCATATCGTTGTTGTTCACAGCAATGCACCCCCAAGTATATTCAAACTTGACATCCATTGGTTTGGTATTGCCGTATTGATCGGCATATCCATGAATTTTTATATCACCACCCGGAGACTTTCCAAGTCGTTTTGCCCGTTTACGGTCAGCATTGTTAGGGTAAGAAATATGGAGATTTAAAAAATAACTGCTATGCGGATTTCTATCCGTGATATAATATGTTCCTTCTGGTGTGCGGTTGTCTCCCTGATATTGTTTGTGACCTATTGGGTTGCTTCCTATACTTATTGAATATGATGTTACCCATTTCTTTTTTGAATATAAACGCATTATTTTCCGACTCTTGCTCACGCTGATAGAGTCTACTTTATTATTATATTTAGATTCTATCTGAGATTTTCCAATAAGGGGGAAATGCCAACAGCATACAAACAATAGGATAAGGCAAGCAAATTTCATTACATCTTAGATGGTAATAATCACGGATTCCATAGACCAAAATGTTAAAGTATTTTAGAATTGTACTTGGATAATTAAATACGAATCCGAGAACATTAAAATTTAAAATATTTATCTTTGCTTAAATTAATATTATTATGAGTACAACAACCGAAACGGCTTCAGATACAGCCACAGAGAAGGAATTCTTACCATTGTTGGGTACAGATTATATGGAGTTATATGTGGGCAATGCAAAACAGTCAGCCCATTTTTATAAAACAGCTTTTGGCTTTCAATCCTTAGCTTATGCTGGTCCAGAGACAGGTGTGAAAGATAAAGTTTCTTATGTCTTGGTGCAGGATAAAATTCGTTTGGTGCTGACAACAGCTCTCAAAAGTGATCATCCTATTGCCGAACATCAAAAGAAACATGGTGATGGTGTAAAAGTATTAGCGCTTTGGGTAGATGATGCATATAGTGCTCACAAAGAAACCACCAAGCGTGGTGGTAAATCTTATATGGAGCCAACAACTATTTCGGACGACCATGGAGAAGTGAAAATGAGTGGAATTCATACTTACGGCGAAACGGTACATATTTTTGTAGAGCGAAAAAATTACAACGGCGTTTTTATGCCGGGCTACGAAAAATGGGAAAGTAAATACAATCCTGAGCCTGTCGGTTTAAAATATATAGATCATTGTGTGGGAAATGTTGATTGGGACCAAATGAATCCTTGGGTGAAGTTTTATGAAGACGTTATGGGTTTCAAAAATATTTTAAGTTTTGACGATGAAGATATTTCTACCGAGTATTCGGCTTTGATGAGTAAGGTAATGAGCAATGGTAATGGTTATATTAAATTCCCTATTAACGAACCAGCTGAAGGGAAAAAGAAATCTCAGATAGAGGAATATCTAGATTTTTATGAAGGAGAAGGCGTGCAACATATTGCGGTGGCAACTGATAATATTATAGAAACAGTTACAGCCCTACAAGCGCGTGGTGTTGAGTTCTTAAATATTCCTGGTTCTTATTATGAAACAATACTAGACCGAGTGGGAGAGATAGACGAAGACCTTGAGCCACTTAGAGACCTGGGTATTTTAATTGACCGCGATGAAGAAGGTTATTTACTTCAAATTTTTACAAAACCGGTAGAAGATAGACCAACTATGTTCTTTGAAATTATTCAACGAAAAGGCGCTCAGAGTTTTGGTAAAGGTAACTTTAAAGCGCTTTTTGAAGCAATTGAGCGAGAGCAAGAAAGCAGAGGTAATCTTTAATCACGTCTAATAAAGTATTTATGGCTCGCTTTTGGTTGGCCATTTTTCTTTTATGAGGGTTGCTACTTTTTTATCGATTGGAAATGTAAGGTCACTTCCTTTCAATAATTCAATCGCTCGCCATCGAAATAACTCTTCATGCTGATGGGCATAATCAAATGCTTCTATTTTTTTAGAATACGGATTGCTTTTTATCTTTTTTGGTTTTACTAAGTAATAAATACTCATGACTTGAGTGTCTTTATGAAATGCAGATAACTGGAAGAAATCGGTAGTGTAGAAATGCTCCAACACTTCAATTTCTATCCCTTGTTCTTCCTGCCATTCACGTTTTAGGCATTCAATTGGGCCTTCGCCAGCTTCCATTCCACCACCCGGAAATTTTGTGAATTCTGTTTGACCTATCCGCTCATCAGATAGAAGTACTTCTTGATTTTCGTTAATCCAAATTCCGTATATACGAATAGTATATTTATGCATCTATCGAAATCTCACCGTCAAAAACAAATGTCGCAGGACCGGTTAATCGTACGTTTTCAAAATGATTACCGTTTCTATCTGCTTCAACACTTAAATCTCCTCCTAAGGTTTTAACCGAAACCTGATTGATATTTTTAAGCATCATTTGCACCAAAGAAGCTGCTGTTACACCAGTACCGCAACTAAGTGTTTCTGCTTCGACACCTCGTTCATAGGTGCGAACGAACAATTCGTTTGTAGTAATTTCTTCCGCAAAGTTCACATTAATACCTTCTGCTTCGAATAAAGGACTATTTCGAATAAGTGCACCTTCTTGATTTACATTTATATCATTTACATTATCGACTATTGTTACGTAATGAGGCGAACCAGTATTTAACTGAAAAAAGGTTTCGTGTGAATCAATTTGAGTAACATTTTGCATTACTAATGATACAATATCGTTGTTAAATGTAGCTGAATGGGCGCCATCAATTGCCGTAAAATTTGCCGTGTCCTGAATCACACCGATACGGTTGGCAAAGGCCACGGCACAACGGCCTCCATTTCCACACATCGTGCTGGGCATACCATCGCTATTAAAATAGTCCATGTGGAAATCAACTCCTTCTTTGTTTTGTAAAATGATTAATCCATCCGCTCCAACTCCTGTATGACGAGCACATATTCTGCGCACATCATGGGGCGAAATTTTATTGTGTCCTTCCTGGGTAATGTTCTGTAAGATGACAAAATCGTTTCCTGTGCCTTGGTATTTACTAAATTGAATTTTCATTATATTTTTTCAATAATTTCTAGTGATTGTGTAATCATATTTTCAACAGCTGCTTTGGCATCTTTTGAAAATGTTTTATTCTGTCGATTAGCGATAATCGTATTAATAGATAAACATCTATGACCAAAAACTCGTCCTAATCCAAAAATAGCTGAAGTTTCCATTTCAAAATTGGTAATGCGATGTTTTTCAAATTCAAAAGTTGAAAGAGAATCAACCAAATTTGGAAAACGAAGAGACGCTTTTACAACTCTTCCTTGTGGCGCATAAAATCCAGGACAGGTGACGGTGATACCTTTATGATAATTAGAATTAAAATGACTTAGTAATTCACTGCTGCCTTGCACAGCATAGGGAGATAACGGGCTATTGTTTAGTCCGCTATGTTCCGCGAATTTTGTTGCCATGGTTTTTTCCTTATCAGAATATTCGATTTGATAATAATGTAATAAATTATCCAATCCAATGCCGTGGCTAGAAGCTACTAAGCTATCAACGGGGATCTCTTCTTGTAAACTTCCTGAGGTTCCTAGCCTTATAATATCAAGTCTAGTGAATTCAGGTTTAACGCTTCGGGTTTCAAAATCGATATTGGCACAGGCGTCTATTTCATTTAAGGTTATATCTATATTATCGGGTCCTATTCCACTAGAAAGGACAGTAATTCTTTTCTTCCCAATATAACCAGTATGTGTTACAAACTCACGGTGACTCGCTTTAGCTTCAATCTTATCAAAATGCTTAGATACTTCAGCCACACGTGCTGGGTCGCCTACTGTAACCACGGTGCCCGCTAATTCTTCTGGTAATAAGTCTATATGATAGACTCTTCCTTCGGGTGTTATAATAAGTTCAGATTCTCCAATTTTTGACATAGACACTAGGATTAACTGGGTTTAATAATTCTGTAAATATAGTGGTAACTCGATTATCTATTTTTCTATAGATTGTATTAATTCATTTGCTTAAGAAAAGCGAAAATTTATTACATTTGCACACTTATTGGTCTCGTGGCCGAGTGGTTAGGCTGGGCTCTGCAAAAGCTCCTACAGCGGTTCAAATCCGCTCGAGACCTCTAGTAGAATAGCACTTCTTTTGAAGTGCTATTCTTTTGTCATAAAATATGACAATGCAGTGATAATATATCCAATTCCATTTATTAAAATGCAAGCATTGAATACGACCTTTACACTCGTAATGCAGATGCGCGGATTAGTATTGTTTTCTATGATTGTTTTGATGACCTCTTGTTTGAAAAAAGAAGAGCCTATGACCTTGCCACCTCATGGTGATGCAATCTTCCAAACACTTAACATGGGAAGTGACTATAGCAATCAGTTTTATTACGATCTAACTAATTCCAAAGTGGTACACAGTAGTAAAGTGGATAGTTGGCATTTGTCATTTGAAAGTGCTGCAAATTCCGAAACAGTTTTCTTAAATGGAGGTATCGGAATGGGATTGGTTAAAACGGAAAGAACAGATTTTGATAATGTAGGATGGCATGACTGCGAAGGAGAGACTTGGTGGCAGGATAACCCAAATGGCAAGAGAGAAGAAGCGGCCTTTGGGAATTGGAACGAAAACGAATCTGCCAGAAATACTATTTATATATTGCGTTTAGATGCTACGAATAAAAATGTAGTAACGATAAAGTTAAAATCGGTAGATGAATATCAGTATCAAATTGAAGTTGGTGATATAGATAATGGTAAAATTGGATCGTATACAATTAAGAAAGATCCCACACGAGTTTATACGTACTTTAATTTAGAAGATTTAGAGGTTCGAGCTGATGTAGAGCCAATAAAAGAAAGTTGGGATTTGCTATTTACTCGATATGGTTTTACCTTTTACGATCAAAGCCCTCCCTTGCCCTACATCGTTACAGGAGTTCTGACGAATCCATTAGTTAAAACGCATAAGGACTCATTACATTCTTTTTATGATATCGAGGAAGACATACTTACCAATTGCGAGTTGAAGCCATATCGTGATGTAATCGGTTTTGATTGGAAATATTATGATTTTGATATGGGACTATATCATATCAGAAAAGAATACAACTACATTATCAAAACACAAAATGAGAACTATTTCAAAATGCGTTTCTCAGATTTTTACGATAATAATGGTTTGAAAGGAAGTCCTACTTTCGAGTTTCGTCAAATCAAATAGGATAAATTCTGTTACTTTTACGCTATTAAATTATGAGTTCTATTTATTTAGATAATGCCGCTACCACGGCTTTAGATGCTCGTGTGTTAGAGGCGATGTTACCGTATTATAAAACAAATTACGGCAATCCGTCTTCTATCCACGAAGCAGGTCGCAATTCACGTTTAGCTATTGAAGAGGCAAGAAAAGAAGTGGCACATTTATTAAGCTGCAAACCGGCTGAAATGTTCTTCACATCTTGCGGTACAGAAAGTACAAATACGGTGTTACAAGCTGCCGTTCGAAAATTGAATTGTAAAACAATCATAACTTCTCCCATAGAGCACCACGCTACGTTGCATACCGCAGAAATTTTGAGTAAAGAATTTGGGGTCGAATTAATTTTCTGTCAGCATGATGCAAATGGAGAAATCAATTATAATCATTTAGTTGGGGCGATTAAAGAAAGTACACCAAAAGGAAAAACATTAGTGAGCATAATGCATGCAAATAATGAAATTGGTGTAATAAATGATATTCAACGTATTGGTTTATTATGCCAAGAGAACGGAGCTTTATTTCATTCTGACATGGTTCAAACAATTGGTCACTTAGATGTTTCATTATCTAATTTCAATATTGATTTCGCTAGTCTCTCTGCACATAAATTTCATGGACCTAAAGGGAATGGAGCTTTGTATATTAAAAGTGAAGTGAGTATAGATCCAATTATAATAGGCGGAGGTCAAGAACGAAATATGCGGGCTGGAACAGAAGATGTTGCGGGTATTGTCGGTTTGGCAAAAGCATTGTCTTTAGCAATTGAAGACCAAGAAAAAGAAGATAAACATTGTAATGCATTGAAGTTATTATGCTTTGATTTATTAAAAGAAAGTATTAATGAGGTATCCCGTAGTACAAATAATAAAGAATCTTTATCAAGGGTACTAAACGTGGTATTTCCTGTCAACCCTAAAACTGAGATGTTACAAATGGCGCTGGATATTAAAGGATTTGCCGTTAGTGGTGGCAGTGCTTGTTCTAGTGGCGCACTGGGAGGAAGCCATGTAATTCAGCATCTTCATAGTTCACCCTGTGTGCCATTAAGGATTTCTTTTTCTAAATGGAATACGAAGGGCGAGGTTGAGAAATTAGTTAAAACAATTAAAGAATTACTCAATTAAAGTTCTTCATCGTCTTGAATAGTACTTAAAATTACAAATTCAACTCTTCTATTTTTTTTGATACCTTCTTTAGTCCGGTTAGAAGCGATGGGTGAGCTACCGCCTAATCCCCAAGAATTTAATCGACTGTTAGGCACTTTATAAGCCAACAATAAATCTTTAATGTACTGTGCACGAAGCTCTGAGATACGTTTATTAATTTTTTCAGAACCTATATTATCTGTATGTCCCGTTACTAAAACGTTCGTTTGATCATATTTTATTAACAGTTTAGCCAATTTGCTCATTTTATCGCTTATATCTTCATTAGGCATAACCGCTGAATTACCAAATCTAATATTATCTGGAAAAAGGACTTTGATACTATCCTCAATTAGACTTACTTGCGCACTCGGCAAGGTCCTTTTAATGTCTTCAACTATATTGTTCAAATATTCTTTTGAACTAATATTTGGATTAACATCTAAAACAGCTGCACTCGTTTTTGTTGTTTTTGTTTTTCTACTTAAATATTTTCCAAGTATACTTCTTTTAGAGGATGGCCCATTTTCGCCATGGGTTTCATAATATGTTGGATAGGTCCCCTTTTTTCGAATAGGTCCATCATAATTATAACATGAACTTAGGCTAAATAATAGAGCACTTAATAAGATTAGATTTCTCATAATAAAAATTACTAGGTTAGTTATGGTTTGTACAAAACTACAAATTCTACTCTTCTATTTTTACTTCTTCCTTCTTTTGTTTCATTAGAGGCAATTGGGCTTTTTTCACCAAGTCCCCAAATAAAAAGTCTTTTGATGTCTATGTCCTTCATTTTCAAATAGTTTTTAACCGATGTGGCTCTGCTTAACGAGAGTTTAATATTCTCACTTTCTTCACCTGTATTATCTGTATATCCAGTAATTAACAAATTGGTTTTATTGTATTTACCTAAAATACTTGAAAACTTGTCTAATCTTTCTTTGAACGTAGGCTTTATATCTGTCTTACTAATATCAAAAACTAAGTTATTCGGGAAAAGAATTTTGATACTATCCTTGACAAGATGAATATCAGCTTCCGGAAAAGTAGTTTTCATTTCTTCATATGTTTGACCAACATATTTTTTCTTTTTTTTCGTTGTGCTACATGAGCTGATTGCCATAATACCTGCTATTGCGAAAAGCATAATGTGCAATGTTTTAGATAGATTCATAAAGGTGGTTGAATAATAAATTAAGATTATAGTTTGGTAATCACAAATTGGTATAGCTCACTACTAGTAATAGGCACGCCTTTTATTTTAGTATAAGAAATAACCTTTTTGCAAAAAGCAGCTTGAATTATTTTGTTGAGCTGTCCGTTATTTAGTTCAGGGATAATTACAGTCTCAAAACTATTTAAAATTTCTTCTAAATTGGATGGAAACGGTTGAATATGACGCAGGTGAACTTGTGCAACTTTTTTATTTTCAGAACGGAGCTTTTCTACAGCAGAATAAGAAACTCCAAAAGTAGAGCCCCAACCTAAAATTAAAACGTCATCTTCTTGACTTCCGTGTTTAAATTTTAGCGGTTCGATAAAATCAGCAATCTTATCCACTTTGGCTTGTCTTGTTTTTACCATGTGTTCATGGTTTTCTGGATCATAACTTACGTTACCACTGATGTCCTCTTTTTCCAAACCACCAACACGATGCTCTAGATTTTTCATTCCCGGAATTGCCCAGCTCCTAACCAGGTTTTTATTCCGCAGGTATGGGAGATACTCTGCAATATTATCAGAGTTGTTCACTAATTGAGTTTCTAGTTTTGGAATATCATCCGTGTTAGGGAATTTCCATGGTTCTGCACCGTTCGCAATATATCCGTCACTTAACAATACTACGGGAGTCATATGTCTCAAAGCGATTCTGCATGCCTCAATAGCTGTTTCAAAACAATCTGAAGGCGAACAGGTTGCTAGTATGGGTAATGGACATTCTCCGTTTCTGCCATAAAACGCTTGTAATAAATCACTTTGCTCGGTTTTGGTAGGCAGGCCTGTACTGGGTCCGCCGCGCTGAATATCTATTACCAACAAAGGGACTTCTAACATGGCTGCTAGCCCCATAGCCTCGGCCTTTAATGCCATACCAGGACCTGATGTTGTTGTTATTCCTAGTTTGCCACCATAAGCCGCTCCAATTGCTGAAGAAACAGCGGCAATTTCATCTTCGGCTTGGAAAGTAGTGACTCCAAAGTTTTTATGTTTACTAAGTTCATGTAAAATATCACTGGCAGGAGTAATTGGATATGAGCCTAAAAACAAATCAATGCCAGCCTTCTGAGCAGCTGTAATTAATCCATACGATAAAGCGATATTTCCTTGAATGTTTCTGTACGTACCTTTCGGTAAAGCCGCTTTTTGAACTCTGTATCTTGAAGGAACTGCTTCTACTGTAATGCCATAATTATATCCGGCTTGCAGAGCAATTAAGTTAGCTTCTAAAATAGCTTCTTTCTTCACAAACTTTGCTTGAAGAAAACGCTCAGTAGTATCCATTTTGCGATCATACATCCAGTAGAGATATCCCAAGACAAACATGTTTTTAGCCCGGTCTTTTTCTTTGACACCTAGACTGGTCTCTTTTAAGGCTTCTCTTGTTAGTTTGGTAATATCAATTTTATGTACATTGAAATTAGATAAGGAATCGTTTTCGATCGGGTTTTCCCCTTCGGCATAATTGGCTAACCTTAAGTTCTTCGCATCAAAACCAGCAGTATTCAAAATAATAATTCCTGATTTTTTGAGGTGCGTTAAATTACTTTTTAAGGCAGCTGCATTCATGGCAACCAAAACATCACAGGCATCGCCCGGTGTAAATATTTCATTCGAAGAAAATCTTAGCTGAAATCCACTAACACCGGCAAGGGTTCCTTGTGGTGCTCTAATTTCTGCAGGAAAATCTGGGAAAGTTGATAAGTCACTACCCGTAAGGGCTGTATTATTTGTGAATTGAGATCCAGCAAGCTGAATGCCATCACCACTATCACCAGCAAATTTTATGATTACTTCTTCTACAATTTCTATCGGCTGAGCCATGCGCGCAAATTTACGAAAGCAGACACTCTTTATCTAGTTTTGAGTTTTCTTATTATTAGAATTTGTCGCTATTTTTCCGTGATTTATTACAGCTTTAAATCCACCTTCTATATTTCTGATATTGTGGAAGCCATTTCGTTTTAAAACAGAAGAAAGTAGAACGCTCCTCGTTCCGCCATTACAATGAAGGTATAAATTGCTATTTTCATCAAGAAGCTCAATTTTAGCACTATCTCGGAAATCATTCATAGGCATATTTACAGCGCCTACAATATGCTCTTCATTATATTGAATTTCGGTGCGAACATCTAGTACCACCGCTCGATTATCATGTTTTATATCCAAATTCAACTCATACGCATCTACATTAATTATCATGTCCATTGGCAAATTAGCATTTTGCCATTGCGCTAAAGTCTCATATTGGATACCAATTACCTTCTTTTTTAGCTTTTCACTGATAAGGTTATTCAGTTTTTCCTCATCTGCTGGTCTAGCTACAATGATTACTTCTTCATGCGTTTCAGTAAAATAGCGTGCTCGAGCATCAAAGTTTTCGTTGAGCACTACATTAATAGCTCCTTGTAAATAGCCATTTACAAATTCATCAGTTGGACGACAATCTATTATTATCTTGTAGTCCTTTATAGCATTCTCTAATTGTTTTAGTGAAAGTTGTGGAACACTCATGATTTTAATTCAGATTTTTTAATATTATAATTTGCATTTGCCTGTGTCAAGCAGGTAAGCGTTAGATCATTGATACAAACATGTTTTGGTAAGTTGGCACAATATAAAATGGTATCCGCAATATCTTTAGGTGTCAAAGGATCAAAGCCTTCATAAACCTTATCGGCTCGTTCTTTATCTCCATGATATCGTACAATAGAAAATTCTGTTTCGCATGCTCCCGGATTAATAGAGGTTACTTTAATACCAAATGGTAATAATTCAATTCGCATGGATTGCGAAAGAGCATCAACAGCGTGTTTAGTTGCGCAATACACATTTCCATTTTGGTAAACATTTTTTCCTGCGGTTGAACCGATGTTTATAATGTGAGCCGTTTTTTGTTTTTTTAACTTGGGTAATAAAGTCCGAGTAACGTAGAGTAATCCTTTGACGTTGGTGTCTATCATTACATCCCAATCCGAAAATTCACCATTATCAATAGTGTTTGTTCCGCTGGCCAAACCTGCATTGTTCACTAAAATATCAATATTGGGAAACAAATCATTGTTTATGTTTTCTATAGCATTTTTTACAGCCTCTTGATCGCGAACATCAAAGCAGAGCGTTTGAATTGTTATTGGGTGTTCAGATTCTAATTCATTTTTAATTTGTTGTAGACGTTCTTCACGCCTTCCGGTAAGAATTAAATTATAACCATTAGATGCAAATAAGTACGCTGTACTTTTGCCTATACCGCTGGTTGCACCAGTAATAAAAATAGATTTCTTCATTGATGTGTTTTATCTGATAAGGGTTACGTCGCCTCGAAATAATTTTACGTTGTCGTCTAAATCAACTGCACTTACCGTCCAGAAGTAGGTGCTAATAGGTTGGTCAGTGCCTTTTAATTTACCATCCCAACCTTCTCGAACGTTAGTAGTTTCAAAAACTTGTTGACCCCAACGATTATAAACTCTGTAGTAATTAAACCTTTTGAATCCACTGCTCAGCAATCGAAGAACATCATTATTGCCATCTCCATTTGGACTAAAAGCATTAGGAATAATTAAATAAGGCTCTTCTGATACCGTTACCTTAATTGAATCACTTGCAGGGCAACCTTCGTCTGTTACGCCAGAAACTATGTAAAGATATTCCCCCGAGTTAGAATAAAATCCGGAAGGATTGGAAACGGTAGGGTTATCTAGAAAGTCAGGTGGGGACCAATTATAAGTTTGTGTTCCAGTAGCATTGAATTGGATAAACTCATTCTTTACAATTACAGTGTCGTTACCTGCGTCTAATTTTACGAGTGGGATATCCAGGATTTTTCTCGTTGTGTCACGACAGCCTCTTGTATTGCCCGATATAAGTTGCACATTGAATCGTTTCCCTTGATTTGGAAAACTATTTGTAGGATTTTGAAGGTTTGAAGTATTTCCGTCATTAAAATTCCAGTCCCAATAATTTATTGGGAAGTTTGTCGATGTACTTTGGTCTGTAAAACTAATAGGCACACCGGGACAAAGTAAGCCAGCAAAATCAAAGTCGCCATTAAAGGTTGGGTAGATTTTTACGATACGCTCTATGCTGTCTGGGCAAGGAGAACCCGGATTAACAACTAATTTTACAATAAAGGTTCCAGTGTCAGGGTAAATATAGGTTGGGTTTTCAGCATTGGATACATCCGAGCTAATACCAGGAACACCAAAATCCCAAGCGTAAGAAAATCCTCCAGTGCTGTTATTTTGAAATGTTACTCTAAAGTCTTTGCAATTAATTTGATAGGTATTAGGCTCATGAGATAGGACCGGGATGTCAGCCACTACTGCTTTCGAACAGTTGGTCACATTCACTTGAAATTCCCGACGGGATATATTTATTAAATTTCCGTTTCGCCATTCGGTACAACAAACACTAATGGCATAAATACCCTGCAAGGTTGGTGTGCCACTAATAATACCTGTAATCGGATCAATGGTTAATGCTGGATTACTGGACATTGGAGCAAATGCATTATACGGTTGTTGATATTGAATGTTCGGATAAGGAGGACTTACAGGAGGGTTGGGTTTTGGAGAATTCGGACCATTTGGAGGTTGTGGAGAGCTGCCGCCACCAGCCAAACCATTGCAAAACCCGTATGATAATGAATCACCATCAATATCATTGGCAGAGCAATCAAAAGTAAATGGGTTATTAATACAAATTATTTGAGGAGGAACATTTTTAAACCGAGCTGAAGTATTACATGCGTCGTTCGGGGGAATGGTGGTCATAAAAGTATTGCCTGTGCTTCCTGCGTTTCTCAAATTTACCGTTGAGGCATTTCGGCAACAACGTTGATAAACTAAAGTATAGCCAGTAGGAGAGGAGGGCAGTATTTCATTAAATTGAAAAACTATTTTACTGATACAACGAATCGGCGGGTTTACTAAACAACTACTTGGTACAATAGTGGGGACCACATATAAAGAATCTGCCACTACCGATCGAACTTTAATCCGTTGACTTCCACGAAAAACGCCTATTATAGCTGGCGAGTCATCTACTAATGCACCGGGTGTACCGCCTCCTTGGCTCTCTGGACGACAATCACGATAAACCGACAATTTGAATTGATAATTATTATTGCCTAAACAAACATAATCAAACTCATAGCCTATAACATGCGATGCCTTGGAAGGTGTTCCCAAACTAATTAATATGATAAAAACGACGAGTTTTCTCATTCTTGTAAAGTTACGAATACTTTGTCTGTTTAATGTCATCTAAAAATCCAAAAATGCTTTCTATTAATAAAGACGGATTTTCATGCATAGATGTATGTGAAATGTCATCAAATAATGTTAAAAATGGATTCTCGCATTCTGTTGCTTGTTCTTTTAAATCCTGATAATTAACGCTCTGGTCTTCTTTTCCTCCTATTAGTTGAATTGGGCTGTTTAACTCTTTAAGAACTGAAATCCGATTGGAACGATTTTTCATGGCTTGATAGCAATCTATAATTTGCTGATCGGTGTATTGGTTAAACATGGCGAAGTGCTTTATTTTCAAGCTTTCATCTGAAAAAGTACTTGCATACAGTTTGGGAATCAAGGTTTTAATAAATGGTTCTTTTCCATTTTTTGATATAAAGCGAATCGCTGATTCACGAATCTTTTTTTTGTCGGCACTGTCAGCTAATGCAGAAGAGTGCACTAATGAAAGAGCATTTAGGTTTTCAGGATATAATTCGGCAAATGCCATGGCTGCATAGCCACCCATACTATGTCCGAATAAAATAGTCTTTTCTACTTTTTCTGTTATTAATATTTCATTGATAAAATTTGCAATGACCTCCAGTGAAAAGTTTTGTTTAAAGGAAGTAGCATTTCCGCAAGAAGGAATCTCTGGAATGAGAACAGAATATTTTTCAGCTAATGCTGGATAAATTGAATCCCAAATTTCATAAGTCTCGGCAAATCCATGTAATAGAATTAAAGATTCACCTGTACCAATTTTGTGATATTTACCTTTTCCGTTGAGTTTGTTGGAATTGAGAAAATAGGTTTCTAATGTTTCCATAGAATTGGTTTTTTTCTGGATTGCGACGGTAATGATATAATCTCCAAAGAAGGAGAATAATGATTGGTGTAATTTCTACTATGAACGTTTGCGGCGCCCATAAGTTCCAAACTAATGCTAACAGCAAAACATAAAATGAAATACGAGCATACGGTTGAATCCATTTGTGTTTTCGCGGAATAAGAAAAGCAAAAAATAGGTGTGTTGGTAAAGCCCAAAATAAATTTCGATTCCAGCTACAAGATTGATGATCCGTTCCGAACCACATAAATAACATTACACAGCCCAATAGACCCGCAATCAAAAAAAGAAAGGTATCGAAATAAACCATTTTCGATCGAGCTTTTAGCCAAATTAAAAATCCAACTAGTCCGAAAAGCCATAATACCATTCTAGGCGTGTTGGGCAGGGGACTGAAGTCTATAGTTTCAGGGAGAATTTCAATTGTTTGGGCTACAATAGGTTTGCCGTTTAAAGTGGCATCCCGAAAACCTTTCATTAAATAGTCTGGTAAAAACATCGCCTGTTCATTCGACATTTTTTTATCTACTGGTGTGCTGAGTAATAAATTAATACCGACTCGGGTCCAATGATTATTGCGTAAATAATGATTTGTAAAATCTCTGAAAGTTTGTGTGCCTGGTTCAATAGCTTTTCCAACGGCAAAGCTTTTACTGAAGGCTGTTTTAAAAATTTCTAACTGGCGCGTGGCACAATTGTCATATAAGAAATCATATTTGTAATACTTGTTTTCTTCAAGCGCATTGATGTTTAATCGGTTTAAGATTTCGTTTTCCTCACTCGGCGTTAAATTTAATACCTGCTCATAGACTGATCTTTTTTCTATCTGGTAGGTATAAATAAACTGTCGAAAACTTTCGACGTTTAGATAGTATAACAATTTACCTCTAGTGAATTTAGAATAGAAATTCGGGTCATTAAAGTCAAAGGTTCCATAGTTATAAACTTCATCCGTTCGTTTGGTGCTATCAATCACACGGATGCCACTATGTCCAAAACCAGAATATAAATCTAGCCCCGGCCCACAAGTAAGCATGCTAACGCGAATTCCATTATCCGCTGAAAAGCTGATGCTGTTTTGAGCCCAAGCTGTTTGGGTAAAAGCAAAAAGAAAAAACAAACAATATGAAAATAACTTTTTCATAAACTATCGGGAGTAGTTAGGAGCTTCTCTTGTAATCGTGACATCATGCGCATGGCTTTCGTTCATACCCGCATTTGTGATTTTTATAAATTGTGCTTGTTGTAACGTTTTAATGTTCTTTGAACCACAATAACCCATTCCGGCACGAAGTCCACCAATAAATTGATGCACAACCTCATTTAATTTTCCTTTAAACGGCACACGTCCTTCTATTCCTTCGGGGACCAATTTTTTTATATCATCTTCTACATCTTGAAAATATCGGTCCTTACTTCCATGCTCCATTGCCGTAATACTTCCCATGCCGCGATACGATTTAAATTTTCGTCCTTCATAAATAATAGTGTCGCCAGGACTTTCTTCTACACCTGCAAAAACACTGCCCGCCATGACAGTAGAAGCACCTGCAGCCAATGCTTTTACCATGTCGCCTGTGTAACGAATACCGCCATCGGCAATCACTGGCACTTTTACTGCTTTTGCGCAATTCATGATAGCCGTTAGTTGTGGTACACCCACGCCAGCCACAATACGCGTGGTGCAAATTGATCCAGGTCCGATACCTACTTTTACAGCATCGGCACCAGCAGATTCTAATGCTTTTGCGCCGGATGCCGTAGCTACGTTACCTGCAATCAATGGCAACGATTTAAATTTCTTTTTCACTTTTTTCACGGCGTCTATAACACCTTTGGAATGACCATGCGCACTATCAAGAGTAATTACATCTACACCAGCATTAACCAAAGCGGCCACACGATCTAAGATGTCAGCCGTAATTCCAACTGCTGCACCCACTAGTAAACGACCATGTTTGTCTTTGCTTGCATTTGGGTGACTTCTGTATTGTAATATATCGCGGAAAGTAATTAAACCAATCAGTTTATTTTTTGTATCCACAATTGGCAATTTCTCAATCTTGTGATTCTGAAGGATTTTTTCTGCTTTGATTAAATCGGTTCCTTTCTTAGCCGTAATCAAATTTTCTTTGGTCATGATATCGCTAACCTTTTTATTCATGTTTTTTTCAAAACGTAAATCGCGATTGGTTAGCATTCCGACTAATATTTTTTTATCGTCTACTATCGGAATTCCACCAATTTTATTTTCTTTCATCAATCTAAAGGCATCGCCCACTGTGGCTTTGGGATCTAATGTAATTGGATCAAGAATAAGACCACTTTCACTTCGCTTTACTTTGCGCACCTGTTCGGCCTGACGTTCAATGCTCATGTTTTTATGTATCATTCCAATACCGCCTTCGCGAGCAATGGCGATAGCCAACTGTGTTTCAGTAACCGTATCCATAGCGGCAGAAATCAATGGGATATTGATTTTAAGTTGTTTGCTAAGTTGTGTTTGTGTTGAAACTTCTCTGGGCAATACTGTTGAAAGGGCAGGAAGTAATAGGACGTCATCAAAGGTTAAACCTTCTTGTGCAATCTTTGGTTTTGTAGCCATAGGCAAATATACAATGCGTAAATTATAAAAAATGAGAAGAGGTGCCAATATGTTCGTTTCTTGAGTTATTCTTTTACTTTTCTGTGATATTAAAATGCAAAATATTGTCAGTTAGAGCGAGGTCAAGAACTTATATTTGTAGGGATGTCTATCAAGGTAACCCATCTTACAAAAACGTATGGCGAGCAAAACGCCGTTGACGATATAAATTTTGAAGTGAAAAACGGAGAAGTTGTTGGCTTTCTAGGTCCGAATGGTGCTGGGAAATCTACGACCATGAAAATAATTACTGGTTATTTGCCAGCCACTGAAGGTGAGGCAATTGTTTGTGATATTAAGGTAGACGCTGAGAGTATTGCTACTCATAAAAAAATAGGCTACTTGCCAGAAACCAACCCGATGTACTTTGATATGTATGTTCGGGAATATTTGAGTTTTTGTGCCGGAGTGCATGGTATGAAAGGGAACGTGGCCAAGGAGCGCATAGAAGAGGTCATTAAAATGACGGGATTGACTCCTGAAAGTAAAAAAATAATTGGCTCGCTTTCTAAGGGTTATAAACAACGAGTTGGCTTGGCTCAAGCGTTGCTTCACGATCCAGAAGTATTGATTTTGGATGAGCCTACTTCTGGCTTAGATCCTAATCAAATTGTAGAAATTAGAAATCTAATTTCAAAGGCTGGCGAAGAAAAAACAGTTTTGTTGAGCACGCACATTATGCAAGAAGTAGAAGCTATGTGCGACCGTGTGATTATTATCAATAAAGGTAAAATTGTAGCAAATGATAAGCTTGCCGATTTGCAAGAGAAGCATTCTGGTAAGAGTTTGGAGGACATTTTTAGAGCCTTGACTCAACAAGTTCGGGAAGAACCAATTGCTTCTTAATGAAAGCTTCAATTCTTAAAGTTCAGATTCTTGTATTATTTTCATAGGATAATGAAAAATATTCTGTTGTTATTTGTTTTATTGAATTCGTATTTTGGTTTTGCGCAAGAGACAACAGAACAGAAAAGCGCATTCGCGCAGTATTTGAATACTTTAGATTATAGAATTGCGATTCAAAATGTGGGTATTGGAATGCCTCCAAATTTCGTGAATGGAAAGGCTCATCCGGGATTAGCTGTTGGAGTTCAAAATAAATTTGCTGATAGTTCGCGCTGGGATTATCATTTTGATTTGGGATACTTTGCCATCCATTCTTTACAACGGGTTGCCTATTTAAAACCGGGTATTGGGTATCCCATATCCATTGCACAAAGAGTGGAACTTAGGCCCAATGTTAGCTTGGGTATTCTAGGAGTCGGTCAAATTAATGATGAATTTAAATTTGTAAACGGTGGATATGAAAAAGTGTCTCGGCATAGATTGCAACTGATGCCAAGTTTTGGTCTGGAGTCCTTTATGCAGATAGCCAATAGTAAAAAAATAAGCTATGAGGTCATGCTTGGTTATGAGTTTGGGGTGCAGTTGCCATTTAGTTCTCTTTCCAACATTTTACCATTGAATCAATTAAAAATCGGGGTTCGTATTAAAAAATAGGGGAAATGAAATTGATAAATAAATTAATATTACTCAGTTTGTTATTTCTTGTGGTGACCGCTTGTCAGAAAAGAGATACCGATGAATCCGCCGTGAGTTGTGCTAGTAATTTTGGTTGGACGGATAGTAGTGAAGCGCATCCAAAAAATGCCGTTCTTTCAAAAATGATTACTGAATTGACTGCTAAAGGTATGCCTGGTATTAGCGTAATGCTGGAAGATTCTAATGGAATTTGGTATAAGAGTAGCGGTTTTGCAGACATTGGGAATAATACTAAAATGTCTCCTTGTCACTTAGTAAAAATTGCTAGCGTGACAAAACTTTTTACTACAGCCTTAATCTATAAATTGGTAGATGAGGGAAAGCTAAATCTTGATGATTTAGCTAGCGATTATATTGATAAAAAACATATTGACAATATTGAGAATCTCGAGAAAACTCGCATCCGTGATTTATTAGCTCATAGTTCGGGGATTTACGATGTTGTCTTTGATTCAGAATTTATATTGTACACCTTTAATAATTTAAACGAAGCCAAAAGCTACGATGAACTCTTAGACTTTGCTCATGGTAAAAAAGCTGAATTTGAGTATAATAGTAAACAGAAATATAATCAAACTTTAAATCATGTTGTGCTGGCCATGATTGTAAATAAAATTACAGGTGTGGATCAATCTGCGAAATTGCGACAGGAGATTTTAAATCCTCTAGCCATGCTGAATACTTATATTCGTCCGCAAGAAATGATTCCTTGGAATCAAGTAGCGAAGGGATATTATGATTATAGAAAAGAAGGAGTGTTGCAAGATTTAACACCATTGTTCATAGGTGATGGACGAGGGTTTACAGGAATTTATAGCAATGTAAATGACTTGCGTTTATTTACGAATGCTATGTTCCGAGAAAAGCGTTTAATGAGCCAAGCCATGTTCGCAGAAATGACTACAAAGCAAAGTGCCGACCCGAGTATCAATTTAGCAAATGGCTGCCGAGTGAATACAATTACTGTTGATGGGAAAGTATATAAATGGTATGGCCATCCTGGCGGTGAAGTGAATTATGCTTCTGGTGCGTTTTATTGTCCTGCACTAAATGCAACTTTAACTTGGACGGTGAATTACGGAGTTGCTTTTCAGGATTTAGGCGCCTATACTCAATCTTATTATGACTTCAGAGAAAAGTTATTTGAAGAAGTGAGTCGTTAGTATTGCGCTAAGTCTCCTTGGAGAGACACTGCTAAAAATAGATTTTAAATCATTTTCAATCCTTGTTTTTTTAATTTTTGGATAAATTCATCTGATTCGGTTAAGTCAACAAATTCAAAATGGGTTTGTCTGAAGAATAATTTTCTTACTGCTTTTTCAACTAAGTTCATTGTTTGCTTGAAATCTCCACTTGTTTTTATGCCCACTACGTAATAAGGTTCTTCGTCAATATCAACATTTAAAAAATAACCAACAATCAGTTCGTTGACTTGTGCGTGACGATCCAATTTTTCAGACCAAACCTGCTTAAACATTTTTAAATCATCGGCTTCGGGCTTCTGAAAAATAGTATGAATTAAAGTAAGTTCAATTTCTTCTTTTTCAATGGCTTCTTCCGTTAGATTAAGGATAATATCTTCTGTTACATCAAGTCCTCCTTGATGATTAAATTTTATGCAAGAGAGTGTTTGACCAATTCCATAAGGAATCGCCCACCAACCAAACAACTTGCTCAATTTATTATATTTATTCGCATACTCTTTTGTAGACTCTCCCGCCGAAATGAAATGTGCAGGAGAATATCGTTTCAGCGTGATTACTAAAAATGAAATGCAATAAGTGAACACTACAAACTTTCCGCCTTGCTCAACATTTTGTTCTACTTCTTTATGAGAAATAGGTCTAGGAAATGATAATTTATGACGTAATGGTGGCCTGGACATGAATAAGTTGTTTGCGTATTTCTTCAGTTGGAATAACAATAAAAAGTTGCATAATTCGTAGTTTGGAACTTGCTGAATAATGTAAATATTCCACTTTCATAGATCTTCTAATCTTTAAGTGTTTTATCAACAATAATCAAAATTTCCTCTTCACTAACTTCCCTCTTCTCAAAAGCCTTACCCATTAATTTCTCATAAAGTTCAATATATCGATTTGTGATCATTCCAACAACTTCATCACTCATGCTAGGCATACTTTGTCCGTCAAGACCTTGAAAGCCATTTTCAATCAACCATTCTCTTACAAATTCTTTTGAAAGCTGTTTTTGAGCTTCTCTTTTGTTTTGTCGTTCCTGATAGCCTTCAGCATAAAAATAACGCGAGCTGTCGGGAGTATGAATCTCGTCCATGAGCATCAACTTGCCTTCATAAAAACCAAATTCATATTTAGTGTCTACCAGAATCAAACCCATTTTATTGGCTTGCTCCGTACCATGCGCATATAATGCTCGGGTGTATTTTTCCAAGTCATTTAATATTTCTTCGCTCACTATTCCTTGCGATATTATATCTTCTCGGCTAATGTCTTCATCGTGACCTTCTTCGGCTTTAGTAGCGGGTGTAATGATCGGCTCTGGAAATTTGTCATGCTCTTTCATTCCTTCTGGTAATGTTACGCCACATAGCTTTCGTAGGCCTGATTTATAGGTCCGCCACGCATGACCGGTTAAATAACCTCGGATAACCATTTCTAATGCAATCGGTTCGCAACGTTTCCCAATACTCACATTGGGCAATGGAGAAGCGACCAACCAATTCGGAACAATATGCTTCGTTTGTTGTAAAAATTCTGTTGCAATTTGATTCAGAATGTGTCCTTTAAAAGGAATTTCTCTAGGCAGTATATGATCGAAAGCCGAGATTCGATTGCTGGCTATCATGACCAAATCCTTTTCGCCTATACTATAAACGTCTCTTACTTTTCCTTGGTAATAGTTTGTTTGATTATTGAATTTCATTGTTGTAAAGTTCTTTTCTTAGTTCTTCGGCCGTTTTCGTTGAACCATCGTGGCTCCAACCTGGTGGCGCTGTCAAATATTTAATTCTTTCAAATAGTTTTAGTCCTGGTTTACTCAAATCACGCAGAATTTGCTGCCACTCATGAAAAATTATATGAGTAGGGTGGTGTGGTTTATCTACATTTTTAGTGAGGCCATATTTTACTTTTTCAAAATCTTCCTCTTTTTGGAACGTGCCAAAAAGACGGTCCCAAATAATAAGTACCATGCCCATGTTTTTATCGAGGTATAGAATATTGCTGGCGTGATGCACCCGATGATGACTAGGGCTAACAAAAAATGCATCGAACCAAGCGGGCATTTTTTTTACAAAACGAGTGTGAACAATAATTCCATAAATCTGGCAAATCGCATCCATTACTAATATGTCTGTGGCTTTAAAACCAATCAATGCAAGCGGTAAGAAGAACCAAATAGAAACAAAGGGACGGAAAACAGAAGAGCGAAAGCCTGTTGTTAAATTAAATTCTTGGGAAGAATGATGCGTCACGTGCACGGCCCAAAGAATTCGCACATAATGCTCGGCTCGATGTTCAAAGTAAAAACAAAAATCCAAAGCAAAGAATAACAAGGTCCAATATAGAATAGGATGACTAATTTCTATAAAGTGAAATTGAAAAATAAAAGCCAACAGAAAAAGGGAAACAACTTTAAACGATAAACCCAAAACTGTATTAGCTACGTTCAACCAAAGATTAATCAACGAATCTTTGAAGGAATAAAATTTCTTGCGTTGGTAATTGCTTAGAACGACTTCTAAGCCTATTAAAATTATATAAATGGGCGTGGAAATGGCAATCAACCAATTGTCGGATAGAAATTGTTGAATGCTTTCCATGACGTTGCCTTACACGGTCATTAATTCTTTCTCCTTCGTTTGACAATGCGTGTCGACAATAGCACTGTATTTATCTGTAAAGTCTTGAATATCTTTGTTGGAACCTTTGGCTTCATCTTCACTGAGTCCGTCTTTTTCCATTTTTTTAATATCCTCCATGGCATCTCTGCGTATGTTACGAATGGACACTTTAGCGTTCTCGCCTTCGGCATACACTTTCTTAACCATTTCCTTACGACGTTCCTCAGTTAGGGGTGGCATAAACAGTCGAATATTATCACCATCGTTTGATGGTGTAATACCAATGTTGGCAGCTAAGATTGCTTTTTCCACCTCAGCCAACATACTTTTTTCGTATGGTTGTATGTTCAATGTTCGAGCGTCTGGTGTGCTAACGTTGGCTACTTGGTTAATGGGCGTTGGATTATTATAATAATCAACCATTATACCTTCTAAAATTGCAGGAGAGGCTTTGCCAGCTCTTATCTTGGCAAGTTCGCCCTCTAAATGGGAAATCGCTTTTTCCATGTCCGTAGTGCAGGTAGTGTTTATTTGTTCAATCGTTAAGCTCATATTTTCAAATTTTAGAATCAGCTAATTTTCACAAGCTAATTTGAGGTGCCCACAAATTTACAGTGAACCAATAAAAAAGAGGCAGATAATTCTGCCTCTTTCTTCACATTTGGTAAGAATAGATTAGTACTTCACAAACTGCTGTCTTGCGAAGTTGTCTTCTTGCGCAATACCGATGAAGTAATTACCGTTAGTAAGTTCTGAAACGTCTAAGTTTATTATGTTTCCTTCTCCTTTAATTTGTTTGATAAACTGACCGGTCATAGAGAAAATTGAAATGTCACTCGCTTTTTTGCTATCTAATTTCACCGTTAATTTTCCACTTGTTGGGTTCGGATAAATAGCGTCAATTCCTTTCGTGTAATCTTTTACACCTACCGATTCTTTAGGCAAGAAAAGAGATGCTTGCAGGATTAAATCGCCTGAGCTGGTTGAATTTGCGTTAGCATCGTTGGCTATAACAGATACAATAATATCGTTAGCACCTAAAACAGGCGTTTTCCAATCAAATGTCCAAATCACCTTGGCTCCTTGAACAATACCTGTTACGTTGCTTGTTTTATGAGTAACAATTCTAACACCACCTACAAAAGCCTCTTTAACTTGAGGATTTGAGTTCATCCCAGGAAAAGTTCCTGCCGCATTACTTGTAGCATCAAAGAAAGTTGCTTGAAATCCAGCTGATAAGGGTGCTTGTACATTGTTTTTGTCAAGACTAATTCTAACCTCATAGGTCGTATTGTCTTTGTATTGAAGAACTAATTGATTGCTGGCATCATATACTTCAACCTTTAGTGCATTGCTAGAATTACTTCCTGTAACACTATGGCAACCGCCACCACTACAACCCGGTGTTGCAGATGTTGCTCGGATATCTGTTGAATAACCACCGCTAAATGATTGCAATAGTGTAAAACTGATAATGCTCAATACTGCAAGGGATAAAAGTCTATTTCTTTTCATATATTCTATTTAAGATACTAAGATAATGGATTTTTACATTCCTATGACATTACATTTGTCATCTTTTTGAAAACGTAGAATGAAAGCAAAAAAATTGTTTCGCTTTGCCGAAATTGAAAAATTCAAGAACGTGTTTCAATATCCAACGGATATGGCTACTCATTGGGATAAATTCTTTGAGAACCAACACGATATTGTGTTGGAATTGGCCTGTGGTAAAGGAGAGTACTCTGTAAACTTAGCCAAAGCCTTTCCCGATAAAAACTTTGTGGGTGTTGATGTCAAAGGAAATCGAATGTATGTTGGCGCCAAAAAGGCATTGGATGAAGGAGTTAAAAATGTGGCTTTTCTGCGAACACAGATTCAAAAAATTGCCGAATATTTTCCGCCAACTTCTGTTGCTGAGATATGGATTACCTTTCCTGATCCTTTTCTCAGGGAATCCAAGGCTGGTAAGCGTCTTACGCACAGTCGTTTTTTGAAGGAGTATCAAAAAATATTGAAACCAGGAGCAAAAATTAATTTAAAAACGGATTCGAAGCCATTATTTGATTTTACCCAAGAAATGATTGAATTTCATAAGTGTGAGGTGGTAACTAAAATTGATAATGTATATGAATCTGGTGAACCCGATTTTCCATTGAACATTAAAACATTTTATGAAGGGATGCATCTTGAGGATAATAGAACCATTCAATATATTTGCTTTCGGTTGCCGAAGGAAGAAATAATTGTGCCACCGAAGAAAAAGTCAACGGAAGAAAAATAACAAAGGACGATGAAGAAACCGCTGTTTGACGATGATGAGTTATTCTATATGAACCAAGATGGTTTTATGGTTTTTACAGCTGAGTATTTACTGAATCGAGGATACTGTTGTGGCAATGGATGCAGGCATTGCCCATTTGAGTACAAGGCAGTACAAAACGAATTGCGCAAAAAGAAATTGCTTCAAGAACAAAAAAAAAGAGACGAAAATGGCTGATGAGCATTGGTCTGAGGCGGTGTATGATATAGTTCGTCAAGTCCCCAAGGGGCAAGTAACTACCTATGGTTTTATTGCTAAGATAATAGGAACCTCACCAAGAATGGTGGGGTGGGCCATGAATAAGTCACATAGTCAAGTTCCGAACGTACCAGCCCACAGAGTGGTAAACCGTGTGGGTTTATTAAGTGGTCGTATGCATTTTAACCCGCCATCCAGTATGCAAGAAAAGTTGGAAAAAGAAGGAATCAGGATTAAAGACCATCAAATCATTAACTTTGAACAACATTTATGGCAGCCCGAGTAAAAAAGCAAAAGAGGCAACTGATTAAATTTAGTCGTGAAGAGTTATTCGAAGAATATTTCGAAGATATGCGTTGTATTGCTTGTGTCAGTACATTGCAACCTTATCAATTTGCGCATACCATGAATCTTTTATTAGATAGAGATTTCCGCTTGGAGTTAGATGATATGCAGGATAAAGCGGGTAAATCGTATAAAATTTATTTTGATACGGATATCGTCAGAACCATAGACTATAATATAATTTGCAACCGAAATCGAACGGATTTTTTAATTCCTGAATTGCTAAATTCAGATTTTTTAGTGCTCATGAAAGGGATGGATTCACATTCGCAGTTGTATGAGCAAACACTTTCTCAACTTCAATCAAATAAGAAAATTAGTTATTCTTATGATTTCAATCCGTTTCAGCTCAAATCTAAAGAATATTTAGTACTGTAAATTGGTGCATTCTTTTTATCTTAGCTTTTAATTAAATCTAGCTATGTCTAAATTATTTTCTATCTGTGTATTGATGATTACTATTCTTACGTTTTCTTCTTGTGAGAAAAAAAGAGGCGATGCTGAAGCTTGTTTTGATACGGGCAGTGCCACTTTCACTGCTGGTAATAGTATTCGTTTTATGAATTGTAGTAAGCATTATGATGCGACCAAATGGATAGTGACGGATGATATGAATAATATAATCTTTACAGAATTCACGGATACCTTAAAGCACTTTACCTACAGTTTTAATCCTGGTAATTATAATGTAATCCTAAATATTTGGCAGACCGATAGTGTTTCATTTAGTACTAAAACTGAATCTATATCGGTAAATTAATTTGATTTTTTTGTTTGATCACAAGTCAAGAAACAAGTGTTTCTTGATAAGTCACATATACTTGTTCTATTCCCTTTTCTAAGCTGATGCTGGCACGCCAGCCTAGCGCATCCATTTTATCTACCGATAATAGTTTGCGCATAGTTCCGTCTGGTTTACTCGTATTATATTCTATTTGTGCTTCGCCACCTACAATTTTATTTATCAGTTGTGCTAAATCGCCAATGCTAATGTCTTCGCCACAACCGATATTCACAGGGTCAGATTCGTTATAGTTTTGGAGCAAGAAATAACAGGCTTCTGCCAGATCATCTACATGAAGAAATTCTCTTTTGGGTTTGCCCGATCCCCAAACTTCTACATTCTTCTGGCCATTGATTTTAGCCTCATGAAATTTTCTGAGCAAGGCAGGTAGCACATGAGAATTTTGTAAATCGTAATTGTCATTGGGCCCATATAAATTGGTGGGCATGGCCGAAATGAAATTAGTTCCATGCTGATCATTATAAGACTGACACAAACTGATACCGGCTATTTTTGCAATCGCATAGGGTTTGTTTGTTTCTTCTAATTGTCCGGTGAGTAGATACTCTTCTTTTATTGGTTGCTCTGAATTTTTCGGATAAATACAGGAAGAGCCTAAGAAAAGGAGCTTTTTCACCTTGTTTACAAAAGCGGCATGAATAATATTCGTTTCAATTAGAAGATTGTCATAAATAAAATCTGCTTTGTACGTATTGTTTGCATGAATACCGCCTACTTTGGCCGCAGCCAAAATTACAATATTGGGTTTTTGAGTCTCAAAAAAATCATTTACAGACTGTTGATTTCTTAAATCTAGCTCTTTTGAGGATGCAAAAATTATATTTGTATATCCCTTACTCTCAAGGTTTCGCTTTATGGCAGAACCCACCATGCCTCGATGTCCAGCAATGTATATTTTATCTTCTTTATTCATTATAATTAAATACAGTGTGCCCTTTTTCTTTTAAAATTCTATCTTTTTCAAAAAGGTTTAAATCATGAGCAATCATTTCTTTTATTAACTCGGCTAATTGGATTTTTGGTTTCCAACCTAATTGATTATTTGCCTTGGATGCATCGCCTATTAATAAATCAACTTCTGTGGGTCTGTAATAATTAGGATCTACTTCTACTAAGTTTTTGCCAGTTTTAGCGTCTTTTCCTATTTCGCTTTCGTTTTCTCCTTCCCACCTTATTTCAATGCCTACTTCTTTAAACGAAAGGTTTACAAAATCACGAACTGAGGTTGTAACGCCAGTAGCCAGCACAAAATCTTCAGGTTTATCTTGTTGTAGCATAAGCCACATACCTTCAATATAATCTTTTGCATGACCCCAATCTCGTTGCGCATTTAAGTTTCCGAGATATAGTTTTTCTTGTAAACCAAGCTTTATGCGCGCTGCCGCACGAGTAATTTTTCGAGTCACAAAAGTTTCGCCACGCAACGGACTTTCGTGATTAAATAATATTCCATTACAAGCGAACATATCATACGCTTCTCTATAGTTTTTAACGATCCAAAATCCATACAGTTTTGCCACTGCGTAAGGGCTTCTTGGGTAAAAAGGAGTGGTCTCGGTTTGAGGAACCTCTTGCACCTTACCATATAATTCGGAGGTTGAAGCTTGATAAAACTTTGTTTTCTTTTCTAGACCTAGAATGCGCATGGCTTCTAAAATTCTGAGGGTTCCCAGTGCATCTGCATTGGCTGTATATTCTGGTGTTTCAAAAGAAACTTTTACATGCGATTGAGCGGCCAAGTTATAAATTTCATCCGGTTGCACTTTAGCGATAATTCGGATTAGATTAGTAGAATCGGTAGTGTCACCATAATGCATAAAAAACTTAACGTCAGCCTCATGTTTGTCTTTATACAAATGATCAATGCGCGCAGTATTAAACATCGAACTTCTCCGTTTAATCCCATGCACTTCATAGCCTTTGTTTAATAAAAATTCAGAAAGGTATGCTCCGTCTTGTCCTGTTACGCCAGTAACGAGGGCTACTTTGTTTTTCATGCAAGCTCAAAGTTAAGATAATTGACAAAACAGCTAGTGAATATTAGTAGTTTGTTAGGAGTTCTTTTTTAGTAAATTCGCCATCAAGTGTAACTTGCGGTGAAGCTAACAAGCGGTTGTCATCAATACACCGCAGTTTTAAATAAAGAATGGGTATAATTCAACGACAGAGTGTCAAAAGTAGTTTAGTGAATTTCACTGGATTCTTGGTGGGTTCGTTGAGTACACTCTTCATTTTTCCATTGGATTGGGAATTATATGGTTCGATTCAATATTGGCTGGCCATAGCTATGTTGTTATCGCCATTTTTAAATTTGGGAACTTTTGCCTTAGTTGAACGATATTTTCCTTATTTCAAAGAAAGGAAAATTCCTGGTTTTTTGCGATTCATATTTGTGGTTGCACTTATCGCCACATTATTTAGTTTAGTGACCTTGTTCATTTTTGGTGGCTTTTTGGTTAAATTATTAGCGCCTATTATGGAGCTAACCGCTTCCTTTGATGAGAATGTTTTTATAGTTTCATTGGGTGTGTTGATTGGTTTTATTAATCTACTCAGAGTGCAGTCTGCTAATTTTCAGCGAATTGTATTTTTTGATATTGTCTATAAATTGGGGTTTAAATTTTTTCTTCCATTAGTTTTTTTACTGCATTTATGGCATTTGATTCAGGTAGGAGAGTTGCAAGTTGGTCTGATAATTTTCTATTTGCTGGTGTTTATCACATTGATTTTTTATCTCCGAAAAATTGGTGCTTGGGATATTAAAAGCAATCAAGCACTACAAATTGCTAAGACAAAAAAGAAGGAATATTCGAGTTATATGTTTTTTAGCATGTTTAATGAGGTTAGTCATTTAATGGCTTATAAAATCGATATTATCATGATTGGTGCGCTGCTTTCGAAAACAGCTGCCGGAATTTTTAGTTCGTTTCTATTTCTTGCTGCAATTCTTGAAATTCCGGCTCGTTCCGTTTATGGGATTAGTGCTCCTTTTATAGCGGCTTCCTTTGAAAAAAATGATATGGTGAAGGTAGAAGAGCTTTATAAAAAATCTTCTATTAATTTAATGATAGTGGGTGTTTTTCTGTTCTGTATTATTTGGCTCAATATTGAAAACGTTTTTGATATTATGACGAATGGTAAGGATTTGCGCCCATACAAATGGATTTTTGTTTTCTTGGGAATTGCTAAGCTCATTGATATGATGACGAGTTTAAATAAACATATTTTAGTCTATTCTAAATATTATATGTTTAATCTATACTTCGTAATTCTATTGGCAATTTTAAATATCATAGCCAATTATATTATGATTGGATCTTGGGGGATTCTAGGTGCTGGTTTGGCCACGGCCATTTCGATTTTTGTGTTTCAACTAGGGCGAACGCTCTTTATTTATTTGAAGCTAGGAGTACATCCTTTTAATCGTAAAACGATGCAATTACTTATTGTGATTGGCTTAGTATTAGTTATATCTTATTTTGTTCATCAGTTACCATTTAATTTATTCTTACAAGGTGGTGTGGTAAGTATTCTCTTTAGCGCTTTGTATTTCGCTATATTAAGAAAATTAAAAATTTCTGATGAGATAGAGAATATGCTGATTTCTAAATTGCCTTTTTTAAAGACTGTTTTAGGTAGAGACTAATCTAATTGGGTCATACTGCTTTTAACGACCATAAATTTTTCTTTATAACGCAATATTGGTTTCTCAAAATACCGGTAAGAGTAATGCGCTATTAGAATGGTGGCTCCAAAAGAAAATAGATATAACAGAATGCTACCAGTCCATAAATTCAATTGGTCAGAAAATAGGTGAATACCAATGGCAATAAACAAGGAGTGGAACATATAAATTCCATAAGATATTTTGCCTCCGAAATTGAAAAATTTATTTTCCAATTTAAAAATAGAAGTTGGGTTGCAGGCTAAATTGATTATTAAGCTTCCGTACAATATGCCTAATAAAGTATCTTCTATTCCGTACAATTGTGGTTGTAAGAACCACATCGGTATCAAAGAAAATAAACATACGATTTGCCAATTATTACTAAACAAAATTTTCAATGTTTTATGTTGTTGATAAACTAAATAAGCGAATAAGCCGCCTATAATCATCAAGTCATATTTCAATAAATAGCATAGTGTTTTGAATATTTTAAAAAGACTATTCGGTAATCCGAAAACATCATTGTGTTTAAATATTAGATTACTTGTAACTTTTAGAATAAGAATGAAAATAAAAGAAATCAGGATAGGTTTAATTTTGATTTTTTTCTTCAACGTGTTTATTACATTGGGCCAGATCAAATAGAACTGCTCTTCAGCACCAACAGACCATAAGGGCCCAATCAACAGAATGTGTCCAAAGTAATTATAAACAATATTGGGTAGGAGGCCGATGCAGAGTATTAATTTAAGTGAAAAGCTTTCATAAGGACTTTCTAAAAAAGAGCCTAAGCTAGTTAGAGGTAATACAAAAAATCCAAGTAAAAGTATTAGAAAGTAAAGAGGCCAGATTCTTAAAATTCTACGGATATAAAATTTGCGAAGATTTATTTTTTCGAAATTTCTTTTTTCGCTAAGTAGTAAATAGGTAATAAGAAAACCGCTTAACACAAAAAAGATAGAAACCCCTTGAGGGCCTAAAGAGCTTATAATCGGGTTGTCACTAGCCGAAAGATAGCCAGCCTTTTTTTTAAAAGCTTCAATATGAGAAATTACAACCATGGAAGCTGCAATTAGGCGCAGTCCATTCAATCCTGGGAAATAGGTTGTCTTATGTGCCATTAGAATAAAAAGTTAAAATAACACTACGAATAGGACGCTAACTTTTCGCCGAATTTATTTATCATTTTTTTCCAGCTCGGCTTGTCTGTAGATTTTTTAGTGGCCTTGGCGTAAGTTGCCATCCCACCACCGCTTAAAACAACTGGCACGCAACGAGGTGAAAAGATTTGTTCAAACCCTTGCAATGAAAAGCGATAAGCTCTTCTGGGTTTGTCCGAAGAAATTCGGTCGCTACTATGCAATAGTAAGTGATGAAATATTAAGGCATCACCTTTTTTCATTTCACCATATTTATAATTTTCTAAATCAATGCCATCTAAGTTCAAACGAGTATGATGTGTTTCACCTTTTACTCTATGATATGGCAAAAAACCGTTTTTGTGAGAACCAGGAATGAACTTTAATGCACCATTGTCGACAGTAACATCATCTAGTGCAATCCAAACAATAAATTTTTCAGGCTCATCGGTTCGATTCATAAAGTCTTGATGCCATGGGACTTCATTTTTTTTGTCTTTTGGCTTATAAACAAGTGCACTTTCATACAAAAAAATATCGGGTCCCATAATGCTTTTTAAGCCTTCAATCAATTTTGGGTGATTGGTGAGC
>CAYMFF010000017.1:32893-46539 GCA_964389575.1 uncultured Chitinophagaceae bacterium | reverse complement strand
GAGGCGCGTGAAGCGCCTCTTAATTTCGTGACCGCGTCAGGATTCAAACCTGAAATCTTCCCGACTTTAGTCGGGATGCGCTTTATTGCCAGCGATTAGTTTTTCTATTCGAACCCTACTTTTCCAAGATTTTATTTCTTTTTCTCTTTTTAAAGCTTCTTGCTTAGTTTGATAAAACTCATGGTACATCACTTGCCAATCTTTACTTCTAGCTGTGAACCCTTTATTAGAGTGAATATGCTTATACAATCTTTCTTCAATTGATAGTGAAGTATATCCTATATAGTGTTTGTCAATTTGAATGGAGTATAATATGTAAACGTAAAAATCCATAAACTAAAAAGAGGCGCGTGAAGCGCCTCTTAATTTCGTGACCGCGTCAGGATTCAAACCTGAAACCTCCTGAGCCGTAATCAGGTGCGCTATTCAGTTGCGCCACGCGGCCATTTAGGTGTGCAAATATAATTTTTTTTAATTAAGGGGACGAAATTAGTTAGCATTATTACGACACTCTTCTAAAATCTTATCAATTTTTTCAGGAGTTAAATGTTCTTTATAGAATTTGCCCATTTGCATCATAGGTGCATAACCACAAGCACCAAGACACTCAACGGGCTTCAACGTAAACATACCATCGGCACTTGTTTCACCAGCTTCGATATTCAATTTTTGCTTTATATAATCAATTATATTATCACTTCCCTGAACCATACATGGCCCCGTCTGACAAACCTCTAATACGTAATTTCCAACAGGCTTTAAATTGAACATTGTATAAAAACTAGCTACTTCATATACTTCAATGGGCTCGATGGATAACAATTCTGCCACTGTATCCATTTGCTCTACACTTAATGAATTATTTCCTTGTTCCTGAACCAAATGTAATGCTGGGAGTAAGGCACTTTTTTGTTTGCCTGTTGGATACTTTTTAGTAAGTTCTTTTATTTCAGTTTTTAAACTATCTGTAAACATTTGCTTTAGACTTTGAATATTAGATTATTGACCTTAGAATTTTTTCCGAACATTTTTAGCTCTCTATGACTAGGCATCAAGCTCACCTGCGATTAAATTTAAACTACTCATAGTTACAACGGCATCTGATAGCATAGATCCTTTTACTATTTCAGGAAAAGCCTGGTAATATATAAAACAAGGACGCCGGAAGTGTAAACGATAAGGTGTTCTGCCACCGTCGCTAATTAAGTAAAATCCTAATTCACCATTACCACCTTCTACTGCTGAGTAAACTTCACCTTTAGGAATTTCGGTTTCGCCCATTACTATTTTAAAATGATAAATTAGTGCTTCCATGCTGTTATAAACATCTGCTTTCTCGGGTAAATAAAAGTCAGGGACGTCAGCATGAAATACGGTAGGATCTAACGGTGCTATTTTTTCTAAAGCTTGCTCTATTATACTTACTGATTGCCAAATTTCAGCATTTCGAACTAAGAATCGGTCGTAAACATCGCCAGTAGTACCAACCGGAACTTCAAAATCAAAATCCTCATAACTTGAGTACGGGTGAGAAGTACGAATGTCATAATCCACACCCGTTGCTCTTAAGTTTGGACCAGTAAATCCGTAATTAATGGCTCTTTCCTGACTGATGCCACCGCAATCTATGGTTCTTTCCATAAAAATACGATTACGAGTAAGTAATGTTTCAAACTCTTTCATAGCCTTTGGAAAGGTCTTTAAGAAGTTATCTAATTTATTCCAGGCTGCATCGGAGAAGTTTCTTTCGAATCCACCAATTCGTCCCATATTAGTAGTAAGGCGCGAGCCACAAATTTCTTCAAAGATTTCATAAATTAATTCTCTGAATTCAAATACGTATACAAAACCTGTAAGCGCTCCAGTATCTACACCAATTACAGAATTACACACCAAATGGTCGGCAATGCGCGAAAGCTCCATTACAACCACTCGCATATATTCAACACGCTTGGGTAATTCTACTTGAATTAATTTCTCTACACACATGTGCCACCCCATATTATTAATGGGGGACGAGCAATAATTTAAACGATCTGTTAGAGTCGTTATTTGATAGTAAGGTCGTCGTTCGGCTAACTTTTCAAATGCTCTGTGAATATAGCCTACTGTGGGAACTGCTTCTACAATTCGCTCTCCATCTAGTTCCAAAATATTTTGAAAAACTCCATGCGTAGCCGGGTGGGTAGGCCCCAAGTTCATGGTGTACGTCTTTTTATTTACGGCACCTTCTGGTAATGGAATATTGTTTTTGCTTTCTATACTTTCAGTCATCTTTCGTCATTTTATCTTCCAAACATTTCGTCATCCTTATCAATTCTAGTTTGATCTTCTAGTGGAAACTCTTTTCGTAAAGGGAAATAGTCCATTTCATCCACATTCATAATACGTATCAAATTAGGGTGTCCTACAAAATTGACACCAAAGAAATCATAGGCTTCTCGCTCTAACCAATCAGCTGTTGAGTATAAGGCAGAAGCAGTATAAACATCAGGTTTTTTGATATCCGTATATACTTTTAATCTAGTTCGTTTTCGAGTTTGAAGATTTTGTAATAAGTATGTAACACACAATTCTTTACCTATATTGTCTGGGTAGTGAATAGCCGTCAAATCATTTAAGTATGCAAAATTTAATTCTGGGCTTTCTTTGAGATAAGTAAGAACCTTCAGATTTAATTCTTTATCCGAAGTGAAAGTTAGAATATCATAATGTTCCACAAAGTCGAAAATTTCATCTCCGAATTCAGCCTTAATTTTTTCAGTAATAAAGTCGTTTGTCATACTTATTGAATTCCGTAGCTTTCTAATAGTTCTTTATATTCTGGACTTGTTCTTCTGCGAACGTTTTCTGTTTTCACTAAATCTTGAATACGCATAAATCCGTCTAAAATTGCTTCTGGGCGCGGTGGGCAACCTGGAACATAAACATCTACGGGTATCACTTGATCTATCCCTTGTAGAACGGAATATGTATCAAAAATACCACCACTACTGGCACATGCACCAACAGATAAAACCCAACGAGGTTCTGCCATTTGCAGATAAACTTGTTTTAAAACTGGGCCCATTTTTTTCGATATGGTACCCATCACCATTAATAAATCACATTGTCGAGGCGAGAATCCCAATCGTTCGCTACCAAAACGTGCTAGGTCATAGTGCGCTGCCATAGTCGCCATAAATTCAATTCCACAACAAGAAGTAGCAAATGGCAACGGCCACATAGAATTTGATCGAGCCAATCCAACTACTTCACTTAGTTTGGTTGTAAAGAATCCTTCACCGGTTACTCCTTGAGGAGCTTCTACCATTTTGATCTTCGTATTGTGTGTTACAGGTCTTCCCATATATTTAGTTTGTTGTGATTAGTTAAAAAATTAGAATGTTATAGTGTTCAATTCATTTTTAATTTTCAACTATCAATTTTTTTTTTAATTGTTTCTAATCCTCCCATTTTAATGCTCCTTTTTTAATAATGTAGGTGAATCCTAAAATAAAGAATCCAACAAACATTAAAACAGCTTTAAAGCCTTCGGTTCCCAACTCCAGAAAGTTCACCGCGTACGGATAAAAGAAAATAACCTCCACATCAAAAAGAACAAAAAGGATGGCTACCAAAAAATATTTAACCGCCAAGGGTTGACGAGCATTTCCTTGCTGTTCGATACCACATTCAAAATTTTGAAGCTTATCTTTTGTTTTTCTTTTTGGGCCTAAAAAATGAGTCGCCCCCATCATGACGGCCACAAAACCAATTGCTATTACCACTTGGATTACAATCGGTAAATAACTTATTGGCCCGTCTGTCATTGTTAGTAAAATATCCATCTTCAGATTATCTCACAAAGTTACGTCTGAGAGCGCAAAATCTGTCAAAAGATTAACTTAAGTATGGTATAAATAAGGACTAATGCGAGAAGAAATAATTTAGCTCTATCCCAAACTGTAATTCCAACGATTTGCTAAAACTAGAATAAGGCAACCAAGAGAGAGCGCTGCCGCTGGCAAATGAATTAAGGCCGTAGTTTGCAAATAGGTTAATGTCCAAATTTTGTTCATTATTTTGACCATACCGTAATCCTATTCTAGCTTTTCCCAAAAGGTTTATTCTTGAGTATTGGTCATATATATCATAACCAACTTCAACTGCACTGATATAATTATCTTGAAGATAAACTAGAATATTGCTTTGCAAACCAATCGATGTTCTTAATCTTAGATTATGAGCCAAGGGCTTTTTATAGTTAAAGTTGATAGGAATTGAGATATAGTTGCGGCGTATATTAAAGGTGTTATATAGATTTCTAGTTTGTCTATTGTAATGCCAATAATCGATAAAAACATCATTTTTGATTTTCAAAGCGCCTATGCCAATATCTATGGATTTATTTGGGCTTAAATTTCTTTCGAAAATAAAATGACCGCCATAACTTAAGGTTTGTCCAAATTCTATGAATGGCGGTACATTTTTGTCAGGCTTATAAATATTGCTTTTAAACGTTTGTAAGCCTAAACCAATAGACCATTTGTTTTGAGCTGATAGAGAATCTTGAAAAAAGAAGAACAGTATCAAGAGTGAAAGGAATACTTTTTTTGCGTAATTCATAGCTAGGGTTTACAAAACAAAAGACGCTATTGGAATAAATTTAGTTGCATATAAATTGTTAAACCTAATAGCAATTCACTTTTTTTTTCATTTTACTCTCGATCAATTCTCACCACATTCGGATTAGAACTAGCGTAATAAATAGCAACAGGCATACCTTCTTCGTATAGGTCAAATTCAAAATCTCCAAGCTCTAGTGTAGAAATGTGACTACGATTCTTATCTGTCACAAATCGTACTTTCATCTTATTAATGCTTCGGCCTCCTTTTCCATAAATTCTCGATTTGCCTATAACAATTGCTTCTGTCTTTACGCCATTAATTGTCAACTCCGTATTAGCATATTCGCTAGTTTTAGTTATAAAAAGGTAACCAAAAATAAAAAAAGTACTGATACAAACAACTCCAGAAAGTATCGGTATTTTCTCGAATAATATGGGTGCATTTAGTCCGACAATCCAAAGTGAAATAATTATCGAAATAGCACCACCGAACAAAGCGAAGAAATACTTGTAGTTATCCGCCGTACTATCAGGGATTACTTTGAAAAAAAATAATACTAAAAGAACCCCACACAAAATAGGTGTTAATTTATGAGTCAGAATTTTTACTTTAAGACTTGCTTCTTCCTCTTCCATACTATTGTATAATTAAATGTAATATTATTCGCCTCCGCCCATAATCTCTCGTTCCATAACGTCCATCATTACCACATCAATTGCCTCTTCCAAGGTTGGTGTTATAATCATGGTATCTGTAGGAAAAAGGGTCTGAAAATCTTCGTACAAATCTTCATTACTGCAGCAAAGTACAAAGGACTTATCTAAATTATAACTTCCTTCTTGCAGTGCCGTTAACTGGTGCATAGCATCCGAACCCATTTCTTTTGTCTGCGAAATGTCAAAAACGACATTCATTCCCAAACTGTTATTTTCTTCTAAAAATTTTGTAAAGGCTGTAAACTCGGCACCTTCAAACGCATCTATAGTTGAGGTGACGATGTTGAAATTCTCTTTTTGCTCAATGTTGAAACTCATGGTATAAAACTTATGCCAAAGTAACTAATAATAATATAAATTTGTCAAGATATGGATTCTCAATATTCAGAAAAAGTAAAGGAAATAATTAATTATAGTCGCGAAGAAGCCCTTCGTTTAGGTAATGATTTTATAGGGACAGAACATTTCGTTCTGGGTTTAATTCGTGAAGGCGATTCTACGGCAATACAAGTACTTAAAAATGTTCGTATTGATTTGTATGATTTGCGTCGCGAATTAGAAAAAGTAATAAAAAATAAAAGTGATAAAAAAGTAGAAAGCTTAAATAGCATTCCACTTACTCGTCAGGCTGAACGTGTTATTCGTTTGTGTAAATTAGAACGCAAAGCCTTGAATAGTGATTTGATAGAGTCTGAGCACCTGTTGTTATCAATTTTAAAAAATAAAGACAATATCGCTTGTCAGATATTAAATCGATTAGGGGTTGATTATGATTTATTCAAAGCAGAACTCACGGGCAATCCGTTAGAAGATTTCTCTCAAGACATGCGCGCCAGTACCGATGAGCCTGGTGACTTTGGTGAAGAGCAACCTTCGCAATATGGTGGAGGAGCCGGTGGCGGTAGCAAAAGAAAGAAAACAACCAAATCAAAAACTCCAGTATTGGATAATTTTGGTAGGGATATTTCGCGCTTAGCCGAGAATGATGATTTAGATCCTATAGTAGGTCGAGAAAAAGAAATTGAAAGAGTCTCTCAGATTCTTTCCAGAAGAAAGAAAAATAATCCCATTTTAATTGGTGAGCCAGGTGTGGGTAAAACGGCTATAGTAGAAGGATTGGCATTGCGTATCTATCAGCGAAAGGTTTCTCGTGTGTTATTTGACAAGCGAGTAATCTCCTTGGATTTAGCAGCTCTTGTTGCAGGAACAAAGTATCGGGGTCAATTTGAAGAACGCATGAAAGCCATTATGAATGAGCTTGAAAAGAACAAAGACATTATTTTGTTTATTGATGAAATGCATACGATTGTTGGTGCCGGAGGAGCTAGTGGAAGTTTAGATGCTTCTAATATTTTCAAACCTGCTTTGGCAAGGGGCGAACTGCAATGTATTGGCGCATCAACATTAGATGAATATCGAATGCACATCGAAAAAGATGGCGCATTGGATAGAAGGTTTCAAAAAGTATTAGTAGAGCCACCAAGTGTGCCTGAAACTATCACGATACTTTCTAATTTAAAATCAAGGTATGAAGAGTTTCATAATGTAGATTATGACGATGAAGCGATAGAAGCCTGTGTAAAACTAAGTGACCGCTATATCACAGATCGATTGTTACCGGATAAAGCCATTGATGTTATGGACGAAGTAGGAGCTAGGGTTCATTTAAAGAATATCGATGTGCCACCTAGTATGTTGGAGCTAGAGCAAAAAATTGAAGATGTAAAGCTTGAAAAAAATCAAGTGGTTAAAAGTCAGCAATTTGAAAAAGCGGCTAGCCTTCGAGATAAAGAAAAGAAACTTCAAGAAGAATTAGAGGTAGCTAAAAAAGCATGGGAAGAATCTATTAAGAATAAAAAACATCCAATTGGCGAAGAAGATATAGCCGAGGTTATTAGCATGATGACTGGTATTCCGGTGATGCGAATGGTGGAAGCAGAAAGTGCTAAACTGCGCAATATGGGTGAAGATTTGGGCGGTAAAGTAATCGGTCAGGAAGATGCGATTAAGAAAGTGGTAAAAGCAATTCAAAGAAATCGAGTCGGATTGAAAGATCCGAAAAAGCCGATAGGAACCTTCATTTTCTTAGGACCAACTGGTGTAGGTAAAACTGAGTTAGCTCGCGTGTTATCGCGCCAAATGTTTAATAGCGAAGATTCTTTGATACGAATAGACATGAGTGAGTATATGGAAAAATTCTCAGTCAGCCGATTAATTGGTGCACCTCCAGGATATGTAGGTTATGAAGAAGGTGGTCAGCTTACAGAGAAAGTGCGTAGAAAGCCATACTCTGTAATTTTACTAGATGAGATAGAAAAAGCGCATCCGGATATATTCAATTTGTTATTACAAGTTTTTGACGATGGTCAATTGACCGATGGGATGGGTCGAAAAATAGATTTTAAGAATACTTTGATTATAATGACATCTAATATTGGTGTTCGTCAGTTAAAAGAGTTTGGAAGCGGTGTAGGTTTTGCAACAAATGCCAAGACTTCAAAAACCGAGGATAACAACAAATCTGTTATCGAAAAAGCATTGAAAAGAACCTTTGCGCCAGAATTTCTGAATAGAATTGATGACGTCGTGATTTTTAATTCTTTAAAACCAGAAGATATCAATTTGATTATTGATATTGTTTTAGAGGGCGTTATGAAACGATTGAATGATTTAGGATTCGAGTTAGAATTATCAAAAGCGGCCAAATCCTTCATTGCAGAGAAAGGCTATGATGAGCAATACGGTGCAAGACCATTGCATAGAGCGTTACAGAAATATTTAGAAGATCCTTTGGCAGAAGAAATTTTAAACTTGAATATTCAAGAAGGCGATACGTTAAAAGCTGAATTGGATAAGGAAAATGAGAAATTAGTATTTTCTCATAAAAAAATAAAAGGAAAAAAATCTTCTGATAAAAACAAGAAAGATTCCGACCCTGAAGAAAGCTCAACGAAAGATAGTTAACTGATACATGCAATCCTTTGAATCACTGCGCGAACAGTTTTCGCAGCATTTAACTCAATATAAGTTTCCGGCAGAGCCTGCAGCTTTATATGGCGCCTGCAGACATATTTTATCAATCGGCGGTAAGCGAGTCAGGCCCGTTCTTTGTTTAATGGCCGCTGATGCTTTTGGTGAGGTTGAAGAAGATGCATTCAATACAGCATTGGCTTTTGAGCTTTTTCATAATTTTTCTTTGGTTCATGATGATATTATGGACGAGGCTGATATTCGAAGAGGTCAACCCACTGTTCATAAAAAATATTCTGAGCCAACCGCCATACTCAGTGGAGATGTCTTGAATATTTTTACTTATGAATTAATGAATGAGCTAACATCAACAAGAAAAAAAGAGATAATTTCTTTATTCAACAAAACAGCTATTGAAGTTTGTGAAGGTCAGCAAATGGACATGGACTTTGAATCAATAGTAGATGTAAAAACCTCAGACTATCTGAAAATGATAGAGTTAAAGACTTCTGTTTTATTGGCAGCCTCGCTAAAAGCAGGAGCGTTGCTTAGTAATGCTTCGGCAGATGACGAAGATGCAATCTACAATTTTGGCAGATATACTGGACTCGCTTTTCAGCTTAAAGATGACTACCTAGACGCGTACGGAGAAGGAGAAAAAACGGGCAAAAAGGTAGGAGGTGATATTTTGGCTAATAAGAAGACTGTATTTTATTGTTATTGTACTGATCAGGACAATGAAGAACAAGTCAACAAACTGTTGGAATTGTACAATGGTAATTCTCCTGACAAGGTGAATGAGACCAAAGGAATTTATGATAAGCTTGGCGCTCGGGAATATGTTTATCAATTAACGCAAGATTATTCCACTAAAGCTTTTAAAGAACTAGATAAAGTGAGTCTACCTAAAGAGCGGAAATTAGAGCTAGAAAAATTAGCCAGTTCGTTATTAGAAAGGCAACATTAATTACTTTGTTGCTTAATTTTTCTTCTGTTTCCACTTGAAATTATAAGTGATGCTCGGAATAATTGGGAAGACTGATACTTGCTTTATTTTAATATCTACGCCACCTGGGTCATTTAAGTTACCTGGCAAGTCTAAATATAAGAAATAAGGGTTTTGGCGACTGTACACGTTATAAATACCAAAATTCCATGAGCTCTGCCAATTTCGATTCTTTTTTGGAGTCGGTGTATAAACGGCACCGATATCAAAACGATGATAAGCTGGTATTAGTTGATTGTTCAATTTATCATAGCTAGAAACTAATTGAGGATCGCCGTTATTGATAATTGTGTAGAGTGAAGTAGGAAGTGTTACTCTCGTGCCGCTGCCAAAAACAAAAAGTGCTGATAATGTCCATTTTTTATTCAGTTCATATGTATTCACAAAGGAAAAGTTGTGACGCTGATCATATTTCGCAAAATACTTTTCGTTATTATTTAAGTCTGGGAATAATCGTTCCGTCCAAGCCAAGGTGTAGGAAATCCAGCCAGTCCATTTACCTTTTACTTTATTTACAAAAAACTCTGCACCGTATGCCTGTCCAGTTCCAAACACAAAGTCAAAATCAACATCTCTAATTTGATCCGGCGTATAACCTTCCCGATATTCAAGCAAGTTTTTCATGTCTTTATAATAAACTTCCACAGATGTTTCCAAAGCGTCGTCAAGAAAATTTCGGAAATAACCTAAGCTATATTGCCAGCCTTTTTGTGGTCTTACATAATAGGAGCTAGGTGTCCATAAGTCAGTAGGCAAGGTAGAACCATTGTTGGTTACCAAATGAATATACTGATAATTTCGAGCTACGCTTGCCTTAATTGACGAAGCATTATTAAGTGCAAACCGCGCATTTAAGCGTGGTTCAAATCCGCCATAAGATTGAGCTATATCGCCTCTGCCAAAATAGGTACTGTCTGTTATTATTTTTTTGTCTTCATCTGCAAAGTCATATTGTGTATATGGACCTACTTGTAGAAAATGAGAATAACGAAGACCCGCATTAATTTTCACGTGTTCGCCCAAATCAAATTCGTCTTGAATATAAGCACCCATTTCATGCGCATATTTTTTTGGCGCTAAATCAGGGTTGATTTCAACACCATTAGCCTGGCCGCCCACTGTCGTTGGGGTGAAGGTGTGAAAAGTATAATTAACACCTGCCTTAAAATTGTGATTGAACTTAGAATAGTAGTCAATGTCTGATTTTATGCCTAAGTCTCTTATTCCTGAATACAATCTGAACTGAGAATTGTTTTGGAACTCACCATTAAAAGCAAAATTGTAATCATTGTACAAGACCGTGGTATTCATAAAAAGCTTGTCATTAAATAAATGATTCCAACGCAAAGTTCCGGTAGAATTACCCCATGGGATATTGATATTAAAATTTCCACCTTCATTTCTAAATGTAAAAACATCGCGTCCAAAATAACCACTTAAATACAATCGGTCTTTATCAGAAAAGGTGTGATTTATTTTAGCATTCAAATCATAGAAATAATAACCAGAACCTGCAAATGCACTTTCCTTGTTTACGAACGGTCTTGTCAATGCATCAATATAAGTCCGGCGGGCACTCACTATAAAAGAAGATTTATCTTTTACGATTGGACCTTGTATAGCCAATCGTGATGCAATTAACCCGATGCCACCATCAACTTCATAGTTTTTATTGTTGCCATCTTTCATTGTAATATCAACCACAGAAGAAAGTCGCCCGCCATACTGAGCAGGCATTCCACCTTTAATCAATGTCACGTTTTTTATAGCGTCTGCATTAAAAACAGAAAAGAAACCAAATAAATGTCCCGAGTTATATACTGGTGCGTCATCCAGTAAAATTAAATTTTGATCAGGCCCACCACCTCGAACGTAAAAACCACTCTGTCCTTCACCTGCAGAGTTAACGCCTGGTAATAACTGAATTGCTTTCAACACATCAACCTCACCCAATATTACCGGTAGCTTTTTTACATCGCTAACCGAAAGAGTGTGTAATCCTACATCTGTGCTTTCTACATTGGCGTCGGCTTTTCTAGATTTAATAACGACTTTTTTCGTTTCTCGTCGTCGTCTAGTCAATTCAAAATTTTCTTTTTTGCTGGCCTCCAAATTAATGGTTTTATTCAGCAGGGTATAACCGACATAAGTCACTCGGAAATCATGTGATCCTTTTGGTACTGTGATAGAGTAAAAGCCATACATATTGGCTTTTACTCCTCGTTTTAAATCACTCACAAAAATCGAAGCAGCCGGTAGTGTTTCTCCTGTGTTGCCATCTTTGATATAGCCACTCAATGTAACGCTTTGCCCCAAAGCATTGTTCGCAATAAACACCATTAATAAAAGCCCTACAAATTGTTTCATCACCGTTATAATGAACTGCAAGTTACGAGCTATTCAGATTTTATAAATGTTAATTTAAATGCTTCATCATAAATACAATCATTGTACTTTTAGACAATGAAATATTTCATGTACATTTTCTTATTCGGAGCATTTCTGTTTTCGTCAAACGCCTATGCTCAAGATACGGATACCAGCGAGACTATAACACTCACGGGTAAGGCAGCACAAGACTTATTGAAACAACTGGGTTTAGATAAGAGCATCAGCAATATGAAACATGGTGCATCAAAAGATGCGTGTAAATGTATCGAAGAAATAAGTGGACGTGACAAAACTGATAAAGAGATATCCAAAGAAATTGGTGCTTGCATTGAAGCCAAAATTGATGATTTTTTAATGACGGAAGCCACAAGTTCTAGTTTGTTAGACACTGGAAATGTTACTTTGGTGGGCTTAGAAAATAAGCGAGAGCGAAAAAGAGCTTATTTCGAAATGGAGCGATTCTTACGAGATAGTTGTCAAAGTTTAGACGACCTAATGACTAGTGATGACAAACAAGGATTGAACTCTATGTCAGATAACCAAGAGGCATTACGCTATTATTATGACGGATTAGACGCTTTTAAAGCCAAAGATTTGACTAAATCGGTAAAGCTTTATAAGAAAGCAGTTGCCATTGATGATAATTTCGCTTTTGCTTGGGATAATTTAGGTCTTGCGTATCGTTATCTAAAAAAATATGATAAGGCCTTAGCCTCGTATAAAAAGTCTTTGCAAGTATCGCCTGGGGGTTCGTTACCCTTACAAAATATTCCGATTGTGTATCAATACATGAATAAGCCAGAAATGGCATTAGATGCCTATAATAACCTGACTAGACTGCAACCAGATAATGCAGAAGGTTATTTTGGAAAAGGTAGAATGTTGAGCATGATGAAAAAAGATGTACCGGCATTACATAGTATGTGTCAAGCTTATAATATTTATAAAAAAACGAATAATCCGTATCGAGCGGATGCCGAGAAGGTAATGGCCTATTTGTATTCGAAAATTGCAAATTCAAAAAATGGTAAAAAGAAATTTTACAATATTTTGAATTCTTATGATATTGAATTGAAATTCGCAGACTAATAATCTTAAAGTTTAAGCATCTTGGCACTATTAGGTCAACTTATAAAACGGTATTTAAAAATTCAGAAGAGATTCACCTTGCAAAAGGCATCTCATTTTCGTTATCAAGAAATTGAATTCAAACGATTGCTGACTGCTGCAGAAAAAACGCAGTTTGGAAGACATTATAATTTCTCCAAGATCCTTAAGTCCAAAACTTCTTATGACGATTTTGTGCAATCTGTACCATATCACAATTATTCTTCGATGTATAAAGACTGGTGGCGTTTTAGCCATGAGGGCGAAGCAGATGTAGCATGGCCGGGGAAGGTCAAATATTTTGCGTTGAGCTCAGGAACATCGGAAAGTGCGAGTAAACATATTCCTGTGACAGATGATATGATAAAGTCTACAAAAAAAACAGGCTTTAAACAGTTCTGTAGTTTGTTGAATTTTAACTTATCAGATTCGGTTTTTTCAAAAGGGGTGCTAATGTTGGGCGGTACCACGGCTTTACACGAAAAGGGAGATTATTACGAAGGTGACATGAGCGGTATTTCAGCCAAAGAAATGCCCAAATGGTTGTCATTCTTTTTTTATAAACCAGGCCAAAAAATATCAAAACGACCCCGTTGGGAAGATCGAATTAACCTTATCGTTCGAAACGCTAAAAAATGGGATGTAAGTATTGTGGCTGGCGTGCCAGCTTGGGTTCAAATCGTCTTAGAAAAAGTGGTGGAATATCATAAGGTGAATCATATTCATGAAATTTGGCCCAATTTATCGTTATACATTCATGGTGGAGTTTCTTTTGAACCGTACCGAGATAGTTTTAAAAATGTTTTGGGTCATAGTATCGAATTTATTGAAACCTACATGGCCAG
>CAYMFF010000017.1:18919-32793 GCA_964389575.1 uncultured Chitinophagaceae bacterium | reverse complement strand
CTTCGCTTTACTGATGTAGCATATGCCGAAATTATTATTGTAGGAAGAACGAAGCAGTTTCTTAGTTTATGCGGTGAGCATTTAAGTGCTGACAATATGAATAAAGCGATTGAGGTAGCCCAACAGAAATTAGGAATTGTAATTAAAGAATTTACGGTAGTAGGGTTGCCTCATAATGGATTATTTGCGCATCGGTGGTATGTGAGTTGTGATACAGATGTAAGCAATAATGAACTACGCAATGTTATAGATGCCACGCTGTGCGAATTAAATGACGATTACGAAGTAGAGCGAACTAGTGCACTGAAAGAGGTTTTTGTTGAAGTTTTACCTTCTATTACGTTCCTAGACTTTCTGGAGAAAAAAGGAAAGACGGGTGCTATGAATAAGTTTCCTAGGGTAATGAAAGGGAAACAGAAAGAAGAGTGGGAAGATTTTGTTGAACAGGTCAATTTCTAGCTTTATTATTTTATGTTTAAGTGAACTTCTGAATATTCTGCTTGTTCGAAATATTGAATTACTTCTTCTCCTTTAGTTTCAAGAACTATTTTCTTTCCTTTTTGAATTTTTAAAGCTTTCAAGTTTGAACCTAAAATTTTTGCTTCATTCTTATTACTCAAAGTAAAATTGAAGTCTTTTCCGATGAAAAGAGCTTCGTCAGGTTTTAGATGGCAACTGAACATATTCTCCGTATGAATTCGAACAGCGTTATAGGGTGAAATGTTTTTATTTATTTTTTCTACAATTATTGGTTCGCTCATAAATGGATGTTCAGAGGAGTAGCCTATGGTTTCATAAGAAATGCTAATAACCTCATTACTGCGGTTGACAATGTAAAATCTTGTTTCAAAGGAACAGCCGGTAATGAAAAAAATAAGAAAAAGAAAGAGTAGTACAGATTTATTCATTTTATTAATAATTCTTAATCCTTGGATCAATTATGGCATACAGAAAATCAACCAATATATTAATAACAATAAAGAAAGTAGCTGTGAAAATTACACTGCCCATAACAACTGGAAAGTCAAATTTATTCAACGCATCTACTGTTACTTTTCCAATGCCCTTCCAACCAAAAATATATTCAATGAAAAAACTACCCGCTAACAGCTCGGCAAACCAACCAGATACAGAGGTGACCACTGGGTTTAATGCATTTCGTAATGCATGTTTCCAAATTACTGCTTTCTTTTTTAGTCCTTTGGCGTATGCTGTTCGGATATAATCTTGGTTTAATACGTCCAGCATAGCAGTTCGGGTGATTTGGGTAATAATTGCCATCGGTCTGATACTTAAAGTAATAACAGGCAGTATTAGGCTTTTAAGCCGAAGTTGTTTTCCAAGTAAGGGATCATAGTCCCAAAGTGGTGAAACAATACTTAATCCTGTGTAGTCGCTTAAAAGAAAACCGAATAAATAGGCAATCAGAATTCCGGCAAAAAAACTGGGAGCTGAAATGCCTAAAACAGAAGTGAAAATAGCAGTCGTATCCATCCACGTGTTATGTTTTACTGCTGCTACGATTCCTAAAAAAATCCCGACTATAGTTGCAATGATTATAGATAATAAGGCTAGTATTAAGGTGCCTGGAAAAGCATCCATGAGTAAATCCCAAACTTTTATTTTACTTTGATACGAACGTCGTAGATACGGTTTTTTGATTGCAATGGTTTTTTCGTTTCCCAAAGATACTACTGAAGAAAAACCATATTTTTCTTGTTCATTTTTTTTATGAATACCAATAGGGGAAAGGTCATTAATATAAAGTCCGAACTGAGTGGGCAAGGGTTTGTCTAGATATAATTCTTTTCGAACATTCTCAACCGTTTTGGCATCGCTACGCTGTCCCATTGTGAGACGAGCAGGATCTGCAGGCAATAAAACGAAGAATAAAAAAAATACCAATGTCACAACGCCTAATAAGACGAGAAATGAATTGAGTGTTTTTTTTATTAGAAATTGAAACAAGTACTACGAAGATAGCTCTTCTAAATCTTTTTCAAGAGAGGCTTTTTTATCATCGCTGAGGCAATGTTTTTCTGCATTAAAAGCTGTTTGGATAATCTTAGTAATCCCTTTTGAATCTTTTTGCCACAACCTGCACAATGTACATGGTATATTATGAATAAATAACTGTAGCCTCTGATAAAGCGATATTCCTCCACCATCTTTCATAGTAATTAGCAGAGCGGCATCACTACAATCAATGAATAACTTCTTTGAAATTTTTTGTTCTTCTTCCATCGTTTTACTCGTTTACCCAATTATGCTGTAGGCATTCTCTAAGTTGTAGTTTTGCTCTATGCAGTATGACCCAAAAGTTACTTTTAGAAATATTAAAGGCTTCTGTTATTTCTTCAGTAGTTGCGTCATCTACTAATTTCATTTTACTTATTTCACCCCATTTTTCGGGCAACTTATCAAAGCAAGAAAACAAAATTTGATTCAATTCATTTTGTTCGGTTAAGTTTAAACCTTCTGATTGAGCTAAATTCGGTCTTGGACCTTTTCCACTAGAATTGTCACCATCCTCGGTGGCTGTATCAAAAAAGTAATCTGCTTTATCTCCTAATTGCGAAACGTTTATTTGCTTTCGGGTAGAAGCTTTACGATAATGATCAATTATTTTATTTTTTAATATTGTAACCAGCCAAGTTTTTTCGCTAGCTGTTCCTTTAAAGTTATCTTTTCCTTTAAAAGCAGAAACAAAAGTATCCTGTACTAAATCTTCGGATAATGCTGAGTTTCTTGTGCGATACATTGCGTGGTTATATAAATAATCTGCATAGTTTTTAACCCATTCTTTGGGATTGAGCTTGTGAGCCATGCGTGTAAAAATAATACAAACAATTGACGTTAGCTAGATTGAGACATTACAAGAAAATGACAGAAATATTACAATTAGTTTTTTGGTAAAGCAAAGCTTTTGAATTTTTCAACATCAAATTCATTTTCATTGATGCCTTCATACGATTGTTGTATGTTTCCGTTCCATAAACCAAAGACACCTGGCGTACTTCCTTCTTCTAATAAATCCCAGAAATCTCCTATGCCTAGGACTTGGTATGGGAATTTGACACCTGCTTTTTTGAAAAATTCAGGGATTTTTTCGGGTTCTTCGTCCATGAAATAGATATAAACAGGTGGCGTTTTCCCTTTTTGAGCTAATTCTCCCAGCAATTTTGCTGTATGCTGACAATGATCACAACCAGGTGCAAACATACAAATAGTCTTTTTGCCTTCATCTACATTGACTTTCTTACCGCTAAAAACAGGTAATTGAGCAAATTTAGATGTTACTTTTTTAGGTCCTTTTTCAGCCGAATCTTTTGTTACTGCATCTTCCTGCCTTTTTTTCTCTTCAGCTGCTGCTTCTTTCTTTTTACGCTCCAATTCTTCCTCTTCAATTTTCTTTTTGGCTTCGTTCAGAGAGTCTTGAATTTGTTGTTTTTCTATAGCAGAAAGTTCAGCACTGTTAATAACCGAATCCTCTAAATTATCAATTTCATCAATTGTATTAGCAGTTTCCTCCGTTGTAGTTTCTTCAATATCGACAGTTGTTGGCTTTGGTTTTTTGTCACAGGGACAAAACGGATAGGCCATGAACATGAATAAGGCACACAGTAAAAATATCAATATTGGGTAAATAATTCGCTTCCAAGACTCATCCTTGGTGGAGGGTAATAGTCTATAAAGCCAAACCAACAATCCGATGGTCAGAACGTTTTTAATAAAAGCTTCTAATGGTGTCATAGGAATTGTAGTTCCAAAACACCCACAGTTACCATTCATAGGTCCATATTCTACCATTTGAATTGATAAGTGTATACAGAACGCAACGAGTAATGCAATCGTAACGGGTACGACTAACTTTTTTAACAAATGAGGAAATAGAATAGCAATCCCCAATGCTAATTCAAAACCAATTAATAGTCGAGCTAGGTAATGCGAAAGGCACCAATCACAAATTCCTAAATCAACGAGCTGTTTTTCAAACATCCAGATAGGGTCTATTACTTTAGTAATAGCTGAAACAACAAACAAAATAAAAATTACTATTCTAAGTATCCAAGATATTGTTTGAGCGTTTTTTTTCATGTTGAATTATTTTGTGTTGATGGATTGAACAAATTTATAATTGAAGGTAAAATTATGTACTATTCGTTATTTAAGCTTGAATCTTGTGCAGTAGTTTCTGTAGTCGACGTCGGAAATAATGGAATGTTGTCTTGTTGTTTTAAAAACGGCAAAAGCGACTTGAAATTATTATAACTCCATTTTCCCATAATGGTTCCTTGATTTAATAATATAATGCCCGGATTAGTTCGCATGGCCGTTTTACAGACAACACCGTCAATTTGGTGGAACTCAATATCGAGATCATACTTTTCTTTAAAAGTTACTATTTCTGCCATAGAAGAAGGCGAAACGGCCACTATAGGTGTGTTGCTTTCATTAGCTTGAGCTATTACTTTTCGTAACGACTCTGACTTACTCATTTTAGCTTTTCCAGTGTTATGAACGAAAAGTAGTATTAAATTTTGATTGTAATTCAATACCCTATCGGTGATATTTTCACCATTAACTGATGAAATGCTAAAGTCCAGAATTTTAGGCTCGTTCATTGCAGGGCTGATTTCTGTCTGAATATTCTCTATATATTTCCAATTCAGCGTGTCTGCCCATGGGGCTTTGTTTAAATCAGTAAAGGCCTTTTCTTTACCCGTTTTTAAATTTTTGTATACCAGCTTGTTTTCAATAATGGCTTCTTGATAATTTGCGGGTCGTTCCATTTCTTTACTTATGTTATTCCCAATTTTATAAGGTAAGCAATCTTTATATGGCAGATTTTTTAAAACGTCAAAATTGATATAAACTGAAATTAATAAGCCAAGGAGCATAATTAAGCTACCGATTCGAAAAGAGAAAACAGCTTTTATTTTTCGTCTAAAAAGTAGCAGTATTCCAATTAAGATTAATAAAATAATATCCTTGGTAAATGTTTCTGTTGGTGTGAGTGGAATACAATCTCCAAAACAACCGCATGCTTTGATGTTACCACTAAATAATACATAAGCGGTTAAAAAGGTAAAGAAGAGAGTCAGCAGCAATATGAACCATGAAAATAATCTGAAACGATAGCCCAAAATAATAGCCAAACCAGCTATTATCTCTAAGACAATCATAAGAATGGCAAACTCCAAAACATAATCATTCAACCAATGCATAAGGTCAGGAAGAATATTGTCTTTAACGGCCCAGGCTTCAAAAAATTCTGCCATTTTGTAGGCGAGTCCTTTGGGGTCGTTTGCTTTTACGAGTCCAGAAAATATAAAAAGTCCACCAACCATGATGCGTATTACCCAAAGGGTAAAATTTAAAACCGGATGCACTTTCTTTAACATATATTCTAGTAAAAATAAGAAAGGAAACTATTCATGAATCTTTAAGCTTTGTTATTATTAACGAATAACCAGCTTGTAATTACGAACACCATAAGATTGTGTAAAATCAATGGTGGCCAACCCCAGCTCTAGTTGATATTCTCCTTTTATTTTCGGTAAAACAAGTGCCTCCTTAAATCGTTTGTCATTTAAAATTACCTCATGTCTAATTTGAATCCGTTTATTGATAATTTCTTTTTCACCTTTTCGAATAATGTATGCTATGTAATATTGATTTGACGAACAGTATTCTAAATCATAGATTTTAAAATCTATTGTTCCTTTTCCTTGATTATTAAAAACTAAACTAGTATTCACAGGGACAACAGTCGCATGGGGATTGAAACAAAATGAATCTATTTTACGATAAAAGAAATTTCCTCTCGACGTTCCGATACAATTTGTATTTTCCCACCAATCAAATTTGGCAACCATTACTTTTTGTCCATGATATTGCTTTTCATTACCGACTATTTCAAAGTGGGAAGACAGCGTGCTATACGGAGCAATATTTGCCGCTAATTTGTTGTTGGAATAAAATAAATATTTTGAAGGAGTTTGAAAACCAGATTGAAATATAATAGGCAATCCATTCGCTTTCTCTTCTAAAGCTTGAACCCATTCGCGATTGTGTCTAAACTCTTTTAGCTTATGCAAACGATAGTCTTCAAGGGGCATAAAATCGGTCACCAATATAATTCTTAATCCAAATGCTATAAGCAATGAAAATGGAAGAGAATAATAAAACCATTTCCTCAGTTTTGTATGCCGATCCAATTGCTGGTATCCTAAAACGATAATCGGAATTAAAGCTGCTATCATCCAGTTCGCTTCAATTATATTTCTAAAACTTAACAAAAAGAAAAAAACTAAAATGCTTATCAGAACGTATTTCAGGTTTTTTTGAAGTTGATTTTTTGGTTTATGGCCAATACTTAATGGCAATAGTAGTATTCCTGATAAAGGACCGGTTATCAAGAGTAAACCCAATATGAAATTCAATGGATTTTTCCAATTGAAACCTATTATGCTTCGCTTTTTCAAATGAAAATTTGTTGAAACAAAATCATGTTCAACAAGCCAATTGAGATGAGGGAGATAAAGAACCAAAGCGAAAATACCAACAAGATAAAATGATGTTCTCTTGAAAAGTGAGGGATTCGCAAGTAGTAAGGCCACTATAATAATTATGCCATGATATTTGCTGTACATTATTAGCGCCATAGTTACTGAAATAAAAAAAGCAATGAGGAGATTGTCTTTCTTTTTATATTGGTCAAATAAATAAATCAACAAACTTGCAAAAAATAGATAGGGGATATCTGGCGCCGCCCAAAAGCCTGCAACGTGCAACACACCAAATGAGACAATGATTCCAATAAACAGTAATTTATTTTGCGGGCGACTAATTTTTTCAATTGTAAATAGCGTTAGCAAATGAAAAATGATATAAAATAAACGAAGTCCAAACTCATTTGGAATAATGCTGTAGCCAATTTTACAAAGGAACGGTATGAACGGAGGTGTATGATAACTTCCCCAATCCAAATGTCTGCCACAAAACCAATAATAGGCTTCGTCATCCGCTAATTCCATGAAATAAGCTTGGCAAACAACTAATATTGTCCATAGAATAAAAAATAAGGGGATCGTCTTTTTCAATTCAGCTGTGAAGATACTGAAGTAATATGTAGCATATCACATATCTTAGCCAAATGAGATATTGGTTTTTTATATTGTTCTTATTCTTCGTGGCATGCGAAAGCGTGGATAGCCTAAGTGAAGCAGAAGGCAATAAATTAATATGGGTAAAATTAGATATGCGCTGGGAGCCTCATGAAGATTCAGTTGGCTATTTGCATTTTGGACAAATTGCTTATAAGAATTTAGTCAATATTAGAAACGATAAAGAAGTAAAATTGATTAGCTTATCTAACATACGGTACTTGGACAAGGACTACAATATAGATATCTATGAAGATGAGGATATTGAAGGAGAGTATGTTTTTGACCCTGAATTGGTAGTAAAAATGAGAATTTTAAAAAAGGATCCGTTAGAATATGAACCTGACTCTTTACTTTCTAAGAAAGCCATTCAATACAAAAACGATAATTATAAGTAAAACGTTGGTTTATTCAATGAGCCCCAATTTTTTAGCTCTGGCTTCCCACTTTTGACGAGCGAATTTCTGAGGGTCGGTAATGGCATCGGTTTCATCTACAATTTCGAACCCAAATAAGGTTTCAATGATATCTTCTAAGGTAACTAGTCCCATTACACCTCCATATTCATCTACCACAATAGCAAGATGTTCTTGCTTTTCATTTAATGTTTCAAAAACTTTTCTCAATGTCATGGAGCCTGGAACGAAAGTAGCTTCTCTACTAATGCTACTTAACGGAGCTGTGTCATCACCTTCTAACAAATGCTGGAGTAAATGATCTTTTAATAATATACCCGTTACTTCATCTTTCGTTTCTTGATAAAGCGGAATCCGAGAAAAAGAGCGAACCTTATTTTTCTTATAAAACTCAGCCATGCTTAAAGATTCATCCGCCATAATCATCACCGTGCGTGGTGTCATTACATCTTTAACGGCCAAATCATCAAACTGCAACAAATTCTTAATGAGCTTATGGTCTTCATTTGAAAGATCACCACTTTCACTAACTACATCTACCATTGCGCTAAAATCCTGTTTGCTAAAAACACTTTTCTTTTTGTCTTTTTTTAGAAAACCAGTAATCATGGAACTAATCCAAATAAACGGATAAAGTATCCATGAAAGAATTTTTAATGACTTAGCCGTCATTGGCGCTAACGATTTCCAATTGTTGGCTCCAATTGTTTTTGGTATAATTTCAGAAAGAAAAAGAATGGCCAATGTCATTACAGTAGCAACCAAAGATTCATAGGATATTTCTAATCCTAATAGATTCATTTTGGTAGTACCAAATATTTTTCCGGCTTGCGCACCTACTCCAATTGCGCCAACGGTATGGGCAATGGTATTCAACGTCAAAATAGCGGATAGCGGTTTGTCAATATCCTTTTTCAACGAAGCCAGCAAATTACCCGTATCTGGGTCTTCTTGCTCTTTTCTTTTGATGTAGGAGGGTGTGACTGATAAAAGCACTGCTTCCCAAACAGAGCACAAGAAAGAAAAAACAATAGAAAGTAGAAAAAAACCAATTAAAACTGCCATAAATATTAAGTTCAAATGTACAACTCCTTTCTTTGTAAAGAATTATTGCTTTATTAAGTTACTCACTCTTAACCTTAGTGTGGGTAATACTTCATTCACAAACCAAGGGTTCTTTTTTTGCCAAATGTTATTTCTCGGAGAAGGATGGGGTAGGGGCAAATAGTTGGGTAAGTATTCTTGAAAAGACCGAACAGTTTCAGTCAAATTTTTCTTAGCCAATTTTTTCAAATAATATTTCTGAGCGTACAGGCCAATAAGAAGAACAAGTTCTACATTGTTCATTTCATCTTCAAGCTTAGGGTGCCACAGAGGAGCGCATTCTTTCCTTGGTGGCAAATCGCCATTTTTACCAGTACCAGGATAGCAAAATCCCATAGGTACTATGCCAAAATGATTCTTATCATAAAACAAATCAGAATCTACATTTAACCAGTTTCTTAAATTTTTTCCACTCATATCATCCCAAGGAATGCCAGATTGGTGCACCCGTATGCCAGGAGCCTGACCAATGACTAAAATTTTACTTTTTGGATTCACGTGAACCACAGGACGACACCCCAACGGAAGATTGTCCTGACAAATAGTACAAGCATTTATTTCTTTTAATAGTTTTCGCATTCAGTGAGATTAATAACTAAATTAATCATTAAAACTGTTTTATACTATTTTGAATCGCTCAATAGAGATTCCTATCTTTACGATAGTTGAAAGAACTACAGTCAAAATTTATAGGTTATTTACGTTTTGAAAAACGATATTCCAAGCATACCATAACGGCGTATGAAAAAGACTTGGAACAATTTAAGGATTATATGGTGTCCGAATATGACAATTTGCTTATTCAAAAAATAAAACGAACCCATATTCGATCGTGGATGGCATCCTTAAGTGAACAAGAGGTTTCGCCCAAAAGTATTCATCGAAAGATTTCTACGCTCAGTTCTTTTTTTAAATATATGCGTCGCTTGGGTGAAATAGAAACTTCACCCATGTTGAATATTATAAAGCCAAAGCTAGAAAAACGCTTGGCCACATTTATACGAGAAGATAAAATTGACATGTTGCTTTCCGATGTTTCCCAAAAAGAAAAATCAGAAAACATAGAAGACTTAAACCCACATGTAATTATTGAACTATTATATCAAACGGGCATTAGGCGCAGTGAACTGCTTAATTTAACATTGAACCGAACGGATATAAAAAGCAATGAAATAAGAGTGATTGGGAAGGGGAATAAAGAAAGAATAATTCCGATAAGTAAAGAACTAACTGACTTATTGGAGTATTACATTTCTAAAAGAGAAAAAATTGCTCAGGCAGGTAATGATAAGCTTCTTGTATTGCCAAGCGGTAAACCCTTGTATCCAAAATATGTTTACAACACAGTAAAAAAAGTATTGCAATCTAAAACGACCTTAAATAAAAATAGCCCGCATGTATTGCGACACACATTTGCTACTCACTTACTGAATGAAGGTGCGGATATAAATGCGATAAAAGAGCTACTTGGTCATGCGAGCTTAGCGGCAACGCAGATTTATACGCACAATGGTATTGAAAAACTAAAAAATGTTCATAAGAAAGCACATCCAAAGTCATAGAAGATGTAGTTTCACTTTCGGAATATGGCAATGGAAATTACTTTTTTAGGTACGGGGACTTCGCAAGGAGTTCCAGTTATTGCTTGTGATTGCGCAGTTTGTAAAAGTGATAATCCAAAAGACAAGCGATTACGTTCTTCTGTGCTAATTCAAACAGAACATACTTCTATTGTGATTGATGCTGGGCCTGATTTTAGACAACAAATGCTCCGTGAAAATGTAAATCGCTTAGATGCTGTTTTATTAACTCACTCGCACAAAGACCATTTGGCGGGTCTTGATGACATCCGTGCTTTTAACTTTAAACAGAAGAAATCAATGGATATTTATGCAAGAGAAGATTGCTGGTCTCGAGTAAAGTTAGAGTACGATTATGTCTTTGCTTCCAAGAAATATCCCGGTGTGCCTTCAGTTACCGACCATGTTATTTCAGAAATTAATACCTTTAAAATTAATGAATTGAAAATAACACCCATTCTCGTATGGCATTATAAAATGCCTGTATTAGGCTTTCGAATAAATGACTTCACCTATATCACCGATGCAAATAGAATAGAAGCTGAAGAGCTTAAAAAAATAGCAGGTTCTAAGCTATTGGTTTTAAATGCGTTACAGAAAACGAATCATATTTCTCACTTTACACTTGATGAAGCCATAGAAGTAGCTAGTCATTCTAAAATAGAGCAAACATATTTTACTCACATTAGTCATAAATTAGGCAATCATGAAACCGAAAATGGTCTACTCCCTAAGGGAATTAATTTAGCCTTTGACGGTTTGAAAATTACCATATAAGCAATTATCTTTAAGCCGAATGAGCAAAGGAAACAAGCCAATCGTTGATGTGTCATATAGCTACAATGTGCTAGAGGAGTCTTTAGAGCTTCTTTCTAACAGAAAAGATTCTTTTATTGGCATTCCTTGCGAGCTTCATTATCAAGAAAAACGAGTGCCATTAACACCAGCTGCAGTATCTGTGTTGGTTAATAATGGTCACAAAGTGTGGATTGAAACAAAAGCTGGCTTAGGAGCTAGTTATGATGATAGCGAATACTCCGAAGTAGGAGCTAAAATATGTTATAGCAAAAAAGAGGTTTTTGAGGCCGATACTATAATCAAAACAGCTCCAATTTCAGATGAGGAGTTAGATTATCTAAAGCCAAAGCAAGTTGTGTTATCACCCTTGCATCTGCCAATTATGAATGCAGATCATCTACAAAAGTGTCTAAAAAAACAAATTATTGGTATTTCACTAGCTGACATCAAGGATGAAAATGAAAACTATCCAGTAGTTCAATCTATGAGTCAAATTGCTGGAGTTTATTCTATCCAAGCCGCAGCCAGCTTATTGAATACAAATAACGGAGGCAAAGGAATTTTGCTGGGTGGTGTTACAGGTGTTCCTCCAACAAAAGTAGTCATCTTGGGTGCAGGTTTAGTTGCCTTGCATGCGGCCAAAGCGGCCATTGGATTGGGTGCTAGTGTACAAGTTTTTGATACTTCAGTTAATCGTCTCATGCGATTGCAGAATGAGTTGCAGCAAAATATTTATACTTCTATTTTAGATAATGTATTTTTTCAAAATGCATTGTCAAAAGCCGATGTTCTGATTGGTGCGGTTAAACCAAAGCGGGGAGTTGTACCAATGATTGTAACTGAAGAAAATGTTCAACAAATGAGAAGTGGATCAGTTATTGTTGATGTAAATATTGATAAAGGTGGTTGTATTGAAACATCTCAAATGACCAGTCATGAAAAACCCACTTTTTCAAAATACGATGTGACGCATTATTGCGTGCCCAATATGGCTTCTGGGGTTCCCAGAACGGCATCGCAAATGATTAGTAATATCATTATGCCATTAATATTAGATGCATACAATAATGAAGGTGGTTTTCGTAGAATGATACTAAGCAAGATGAACATTATTCATGCAGTATATGCCTATGAAGGAAAATTGACACATAAATCATTAGCTGACCGTTTTGATATGAAATACACGCATTTAGACTTAATTTTACCCAGTAATTCTTAATAAGAAAATTAGAAATGAATAAAGCAAAAGCAGGATATAATATGCTGATGATTTTGTCAGCTGTAGATAATGAATTTCAGGAAGAAGAAAAAAAAGTCATTCAGGAGTTTGTAAAAAAAATGTGGTTGCAAGAGTATAATGATATTGGCTTAGAGCAAGATTCAACATTAACTACTTTGACACCTGACGATTGGATGCCGCGTTTTGAAGAGTGTAGCGATTATTTTTATGCGGAAGCAACTGAAAAAGAACGCAACGAGTTTCTGCAGTTTGCAATGGATTTGGTAAAAGCAGATGATGTAATCACTGAGGAAGAAAACCTTTTTCTCAAAACGTTGTTCGACGCTTGGGATCCAGACCATCAATAAGAAGCAACCGTTGGCTCATTCATATTAAATTCCTTGTCAACATTACCAATATTAAATAGATATAAGGCAAGCTCTTTGGCCACCTTTTCAGATTCTTTATAGGATATTGTTTTAGAGGTGACTACAACAGCGTCTTTATAGTTAGTTTCAAACGTTATAGTCGGGTAGCCTTGATTCACTCCAAACTTTAAATAGACATCAATAGCGTCTTCTGATTTTTTGTTAGTGGGAATCCAATTTACATTTATGTCTTTCAATTTATCAACAACTTCTTTCTCAATTTGGCTACTAGCATTAGCATGTAATCTCATAGATACTTTCAAGCGCTGAAACGGAATTAATTGAGGATAGTCAGTATACGCTTTGTGAACATACTGCAATGCGCCCTGTTCTTTGTCAGCTTGTTTTAAACAATTGGCATAGGCTAAATAAACACGTGAAAGGAAAAGTGTTTCATATTCAACGTCAATTTCAGTTTTAGTAAGAATTTTCTTCAAAATGTTGAAGGCCTCACGATAGTTGCCTTTTTGCATATGCAGTCGTGCGATAAAGTATTGATAGTACTTTTTTAGTTTAGGCCGGTCATCGTTTTTAGCATATTCCGTGTATTTTTTCAAAAAGAAATTAGTAGAAAATCCATTGATAAGCTCCCAAATTTCATCATATGAAACTGTGTTCTCGGTAGAAAATAATTTGTAAATCACTAGTTCCCGTTCCGGATTAGCTGCTAATTGATTAATAATTAAAAATTGTAAGCCATACTTTTCGGCTTGCAGTGTTGCCAATTTACTTAAGTTGTTTAGGCTGTACCACCAACCTCGATTCAAGAACTTGATTTCATTAATCTCTTTTTGTTTAATGACTAACTGTAACAAGGCCGTTGTGAAATCATAATGACTTTGACCCAAGGTTGTTCCTATATGGATTTCGTTAAACTGCTCTGCTTTTAAAGCATGTTTTTTAGCTTGCTTTAATTGGCCATCATAAATTAGGCCGCGAGACAGCGCTAAATTGTACCAGCCAAATCCTGGGGTCGTTCCATTGGTTGAAATTATATCTTTTATTTCTTGAATAGCATCTTTAGGTAAGGCGCGATAAATATTAAGTATTGAAGAATAATAGAAAGATTCATTTAGAATTTTATCGCCTCTATCATAATTTTTTGCTTGATTATAGTAAAACGTAGCTTCTCTAAATTTTCCTTGAATCGTACAAAAGGT
>CAYMFF010000017.1:9853-18819 GCA_964389575.1 uncultured Chitinophagaceae bacterium | reverse complement strand
GAATAATCTGAATTTGTTCGAAATCGATTTCTATGAACTGTCCAAGCCAAATAACAGTAGGTGTCTGAATATTGTTCGTCTTGGTGATTGATTTTCTTGCTCCACTGCAAATGCTTCCAAACCAAATCTGGACGATTCATATTACTATAGCAATTCATTAGGTGATAAACCATATAATCAAAATCACGACGCAATTGCAAATCCCTGTAGAACAAGTCATATATCCCAGTACGAGTTGTGATTTCTTTTTCAAAATCCAGATACAATAAATCTAGTGCTTTTTGAAAATGCACAGCCGCTAATTTATAGCCTCGAAAATCAGCGGCTCGTTCATATCGATACGAACCTTCAAACATCCAGCCAACATAATAAGTGCTATCTATTCGTTTGAATTCTCGCGCTCGTGCCATAGCATTTTCACTGTTATAATAAACACCAATTCTTTTAGCATCTATTTCATAGCGCTGCTCAGTTTGAGGCTTAGCATGAACGATAGCTGAAACAAATAGAAAAAATAATATGATGAAACAATGAAATCGCAACGGCTATGAAATTTTCAATCCATTTAATCTATTCAACTCCTTATCTAGTATCTGTTGTAAGGCTCCCTTTTTACCTTCTTTATTTCTATATTCTAATCGGTGCTCTAATACTGCAAAACAAAGCGCTTTAATATCGTCTTCAATTACAAAAGTTCTATTCTGAAGATAAGCATAGGCTCGCAAGCATTTTAAGAAAATGATACCACTTCTTGGCGATGCGCCTAGCATGATATTTGGGTTTTCTCTTGTAGCTCTGACAATATTGCTCACCGCTTTTATGATTTCTTCATGTACCTCGATTTGTTCTGCTTCTCGTTGTGCACTAATTACTTGTTGCAATGAAATAACCTGATTCAAATCGTTCAATTTGTTATGAATTCCTTGGTAATTTGTATAGATATCTATTTCTGCCTGTTCATCAACATAACCAAAATAGATTTTCATAAAAAATCGATCTAATTGTGCTGCCGGAAGGGGGTAGGTTCCTTCCATTTCAATAGGGTTTTGCGTAGCTATCGTAAAGAATAAATCTTCTAATTTATGAGTTGTATCACCCATAGTAATCTGATGCTCTGCCATTGCTTCTAACAATGCAGATTGCACTTTGGGAGAAGCACGATTAATTTCATCTGCTAACAGCACATTGCAAAATAGTGGCCCTCTCTTAAAAACGAAATCCGTGTTCTTTTCATCAAAAATAAAACTGCCCAGCAAGTCCATGGGTAATAAATCAGGAGTGAACTGAACTCGCTTAAAAGACGCACCACCACCGACAGAACCCGCCAGGGTTTTAGCCAGGACTGTTTTTCCTGTACCAGGATTATCTTCTATTAAAATATGACCACCTGCTACCAAGGTAGTAACTACCAAGTCTATTTGAGTTGGTTTGCCCAAAATGACTGACTGCAGATTACTACGAAGTGTATCTATTTCTCTTTCTTGAATAATATTTTGTTCGGACTCTATATCTATTGTTGGTTCCATAATACTAGTTATTTGAGTATGATAAGAAATATTCAAACGTGCGTGATAAATTTAAGAAACTTTTAAAACGCTGTTTGAACGTTGTTTTTTGTTTGATATTACTGGTAAAGCTACTAAAGTAAGATGGTAAATAATTTTCGTCTGATACGGTGGGGCTTTTTGACGAATATTTAATCTGCTGATGATAAGCGGCAAAACGTTGATAATTATTTCCAAAGGAAGGGTTTACCACCTTCAGAGCAAATTCATTCAAGGTTAATTTCTGTTGAGGGTATCCTAGCTGATTTAAATAATAAGTAGAATATCTAAATAGACGATAAGATTGCTCTTTTATATTCTTACTACGCTTAAATCGCAAAGCGTAAATCTTTAAAACTAAATAGGGCAAGGAGAAAATAAACAAAGTAATTAATAGAAGCAAACCGGCTAGACGCAATAGTGATGTTTGTAGCGAATTCGTGTTTTCATTCTCTTCTGAAATAACCTTATCATCTTTAGGCTTTTTGGTTTTCAAGTAAACTTCATCAGCCGGAATAGGCGAGGGAAGTTTAACAATTACCTGATCAATATTATTATTCGAAAAGACGCTTAATTTTTCATCATAACTCACACCCACTATATATTCGTCCACTTTCATATCTCGCAACTGAATCAATGCAGAGTCTTTCCAGATTTTTGCTTTATCTAGATTTAAGGAAATTTGCTTATTAATATTTTTGTACTCTTTCTCTTTATAAATAAAATGATTCGCTTGAATTTGAATATTGTTCTTATTTGAATCCAATTTTTTAATTTCTCCACTTGCAACTACGATTGCTTTTGGTGGTTGTAAGGGGGGCGTGCCATCCGGTGTTTTAGATTCTCGTGCTTCATCATTGCTTATGGTCATATCAAAATCTAGCCAACCATATTCAGGGAAATATACTTGAACCCAGGCATGAGCTTGATCTTGGTAATACCAATACCAACCTCGATTTTTATCACTTCTATCTACCGTTAAAAATCCAACGGCAATTCTTGAAGGAATTTTCATTGCTCGTAACAGTAATAAAGTTGATCCTGCATAATATGTACACCAACCCTTTTTAGTCTTAAACATAAAGTTGGTGATTTTAGATGCGCCTGGTAAACCTGGAATTCCTGGATTGTCAGAATACTCATAAACTGCTTCTCCCAATGGGTTTTTTTGTTTAAAATAGCTTCGAATTGCAATGACTTTATCAATCGTTTTTTTATTGTTTTTTGACAAACTATCAGCTAATTCTTGAAATAGTTTGTATTTTCTTCCTTTCGGGAAAAAAGTATAATACTTTAAAAAACGTTCGTCTGTTTTTTGGTAACCTGTTGCCTTTCTCAGTTCATCAAAACGCTGTTCTTGGAAACCACTTATCATGGGGTCATCAGAATTATAAATAAAATAAGCACTATTTAATCTTGAAACTTTGCTTTTGGCTCTATAAGCATAAACATATTCGTCTTGAAAATCTTTTTCGATGGTTATTGGTTGTACTTCAAATGCTGTATTAGGAGCAACAAATGCATCGGCAGCTAGCTTTTTCTTGTACACTGATATCTCCACTTCTTTAATCATTTTTTTAGCCATGGAACTATCCAACACTCCCTTGTTCGTTTTCTTAGAAAACAATGGAATTTCATCTGGATTAGGAGTGAATTCATCTTTAAAAGGCATGACAGGGTCTCGCTCAAATGTTTCAGTTAAGGTGTCAAATTTTGTGAAATAATGCGAAGTAAGATAAAGCGGATTCGGCATTTCGGTGCCATCAAAATAATTATCAATATACGCGCAGAATACAAGCTCATTGCTTCGCTTATTATTCTTTTTCATGCCCATTTTATCCTGATTTTGAACCGTTCCGTCCTTGTTCTTTTTTAGCATTGAATTGTCATCATTCGCTTTTGGCGAACCATATTGCTCAATGGTATCTCTTATTTGCGCTTTCATAAGTAGCAAGACACTTCCACTAACCAAAATAAAAAACAGGAAAAACAAGAGTAGCCTTTTTGTAAGCTTGCCCCAAGCAAATGTTCTGCTTTGCTTAAAACGATGCAATTCATTGGCTGCAAAAATTATATAAATACTATAAAAAATAATAGGCACAAGAATGAACAAGATATTATCCATTGTAAAGTCACCCGTTTTAGAAAGTAGATAAATACTCAAAAGAAAAAACCAAGCTGCTACAATGATCGAGAAGTAGGTAAATCGTTGCAATCCCCAACCCATGAATACGCCAACAGAAAATAAAAAACTGAACACCAGAAATTTCTTGGAGAGAAAGAACGTATCAAATTCGCCGACGGAAATATTATCAATAAAACGATAGGCAATAAAAAAGGTCAGTATCAAAACGCCAAAACTGGTGATAAATCGAAGGCGACCACTATAAATGAGGCTACCTATTGTTATTCCTAGACCGAAATAACATAATTGCAACAGCCATTGATCATTTAAAATACTAAAAAAAGTTTTGGCCCGCCAAAGTAAAAACGCGGCCACCATTATCGTTGGCAATACCAAAAACAAGAGCTGTGCCCAACGATGTCTGTTTTGTATTTGAGTTATATTCTTCACTGAACAATTTCTATTTGGGCAAGGCTATTAGAAATAATGTCGATATGCTCTTGTACGTTTTTCTTAGAACTTAATCGAAATGCATTGCGTTTCCAATCGCTTATTAGTTCATCGTCACTTACAAATTTGGGTTTGAAGAAAATTCGACTCCACCAGGAAGAAGTATCTAGTTCATTAAAAATAGTACTAAGATCAACATATAAAATCAAGGTATTCTTATCACTCGTTTGAACTATTTTATGAATCTCTTTTGTAGGCAGTAAACTATGTAAAAAAAGCACACTACCTTTTTTAGTATCAAAAAAGCGAGAAGGGAGAATTTCTTGCTGCCATTCGGCCTGAGCGATTTGCTCTGCAATAACAGCTTTCTCTGAAACGCCTTGCTTGAGCTGTTCAAAATGTAATTTAACCTGAAATTCAGATTGTCTTAATTCATTAAAAAACGACCAGATGTAGTTTTTATAATAATCAGCCATTGCATCCGCGCTTTTCTGACTAATCGCTTTGTTGGTATAAAAACTGGCATAGCAATTTATGTGCGATGCATAAGGCGAGAGTGTTTCTTGTTTTCGCACTACCAATTCTTTGTTTTTGGCAAATGCTTTCCAAACAATCCGTCGGATATCATCAGAAGCTTCGTACTTTTTGTACTCTAACCATTCTCCTGGTATTTTACGCAAAGTCTGCGTTCTGATATCATCATCATCGGTTGTTTTAGGTTCTGCTGTATCGGCAGCGGTGTCAACAATTTTGGGCAAATTGATAAAACGAGACTGAATCGTATTCTTGAATGTAAAAGAGAAAAAACGAAATAAATCCTGAAAACTCAATAAGGCTGCATCTAGTTTGTATTCCTTGATATTGGGCAGCGTAATATTGGAGCGGTGACCCATTGTTGGGAAAAATGAAAAATTATTTTCTTTGCTTAACGAAAAAGTAGGAGACAACTGATGGTCGTTATATTCATAACGTACTTGTATACTGCCCAGCAAAGGGCGAAATATTTTTTGCATAAACGTATGAACCTCTATCGTTGGCTTTTTTTCATCATCACTATTGTTCAATACTTCAACATGAAAATACTCTCTATGCCGGATGAAATAAAAACATGCCACTAAAGTAGATAGTAAACTTATTATCAGTACCAAGCTCAATATCCCAAAACCAATTTTGGACATCAAAACTAGGAAATGATGAAAACTAGAAGTGTCAGCGGCTGGCTGATTAGCAAATTGATAAATTATTATCATTATCAATACGAAAACGAAAAAATTAGTTCGCAGCGGAAAGAACTGCGTAATGTATTTCAGTTGCTCTATTTTTTTTTGCACAATCAACGTGGATACTTTGGTAAAATTAGTACTAATACTTTTGCCTAAATTTACTTTAAGATTAATTTATACCAACTATAATTTTGATGCCTTTTGAAATGATTAATTCAAGGCCCAATTGTAGTTCAAACACAGCCTGCACGGGCATTATAAAATAGAAATAGAATCATGTCTCAATCCATAACTTGTCCACATTGCAACGAAAACTATGACCTAAGCGAGGTATTAACCAAGGATATAGAAAAACATCTGAAAGAAGACTTGCAAAAAGAGCTGAATGAAAAGTCCAAAGGCTTGCAAAAAGAACGTCAACAATTGGAGCATCTCATGTCTGAGTTTGAAGAAAAAAAGAAAAATGAGAATGTTTTATTCAAAAAACGATTGGAAGGAGAATTAGAAAAAAGAGAAAAAGATTTAAAAAAAGAAGCCGAAAAGGAACAGGAAGATAAAATAAAAGCAATAGAAAAGAAATTTGAAGAAGAACGCGAAAAACGAAAGGCCTTGCAACGATTGGAGGTCGAAAAAATGGAGTTGGAGCAGAAGCTAAAAGACAAAGATGAAGAAGTGGCACTCGAGATGAAGAAAGAAAAATTAAGAATAGAAGAATCGTTGACAAAGCAACTAAGCGAAAAAATCTTATCTCGTGAACGAGAAAAGAGTGAACTTGAAATGCAAAAACTAAAAAAGCAACTCAATGATCAAAAGAAACTAACCGAAGAGTCACAACGCAAATTAGAACAAGGTAGCATGCAGACGCAAGGCGAAATTTTGGAATTAGCCTTGGAGCAACTTTTGAGAGATTCATTTCCCTACGACGAAGTAATTGAGGTTGGAAAAGGACGAAAAGGCGCAGATTGTATCTTGGAAGTAAGAAACCAAACCGGAAAGCGCGTGGGGCGTATTGTCTTTGAAAGCAAAAGAACTAAAGAATTCAAGAAAGATTGGATTCATAAGCTAAAAGAAGATACACTTTCTGACCAAGGCGATGTTAGTGTGTTAGTAACCCAAACGTTGCCCAAAGATCAGGAAATGTTTGATGAAAAAGATGGAGTTTGGATTTGTAGATTCGGCGAGGTGGTTAGCTTAGTCAAGTCTTTACGGGAAGGGATTTTGCGTGTAGCGAGAGCAAAAAGCAGTCAAGAAAACAAAGGAGATAAAAAAGAAATGCTTTATAACTACTTTACTAGCAACGAGTTTAGGCAGCAGGTTGAAACTATAAATTCAGCTTATCTTTCGTTAAAGTCGGGTATTGATCGCGAGCGAATGCAAATGGAAAAAATCTGGAAAGAGCGCGAGAAACAGATTGACAAAGTATTATTGAATAGCAATCATTTATTAGGTTCTATTGAGGGAATTACTGGGCATAATACGGCTCAAATAGAAGAATAGCTGTGTATATTAACAAACGTTAATCAATCAGGATTATTATAATCTCCTTATCTCAATTTATAAATTAGCCATAGGCTAAATTAATATGTTTCATATTTTGCCTTAGCTATAAACTTAAATTATGAAAAACTATAAAAAAATTATTTTCAGTATGCTCATGATATTCATGAGTATCAGTTCATTGCATGCAACGCACTTAATGGGTGGTGACATCTGGGTTGAGAAAAACGCCCAGGGAAATCACATCTTAAAACATAAGAATTTTAGAGATACTCTCGGAATTCCTGCCTACGCTCAAACGGACTTTGTTGCTTTTAAGTGGAATACAATTACTACTTCTTGGGATCCTATTAGTGCACCTTCATCCATGAGTTTAACCATGCCAATGGATTCTAACAATTCAGGATTCCTTTTGTTAGGCGTGCCTTATGGAGTAGAAATGTATAACTATGAATCAAATGCTGGGCTTTTGGATTCTATTTTTTCTCAAAACGGAAATGGTTTATATCGTTTTTATGCTGATGAATGTTGCAGAAACAATGCTATTCAAAATCTAACACAGAAAACGTCGATGATTATTCATTGTGAATATACGTATGACAATAATGCCGCTAATCAAAGTCCGCGCTACTTGGCAATACCGATATTCTTTGGTGCTGTAAACAATGCATGGGTTTACAATCCATTACCTTTTGATCCAGATGCAGATAGTATTGCTTGGGCTGTGGACACACCTGTTTGTTCAGCAAATTCAAGTAATGGTAACTATTCTCAATGTGGCGGTTATGTTACACCTCCTTCGGTTTCTACAGGTCCGTTTACATTGAACAATGTAACGGGTCAGCTTGATTGGACACCTAGTATGGTAGGAAATTTTGTAGCTTCTTTTAAAGTTACCGAATATCGTAATGGAATTGAAATTGGAAACACCATTCGAGATATGCAATATATTGTAGGGCCAGATTCTAACATGAACGGACCCGTTGCTATGCCTGAATTCATCCCAGTAACGGGCTATGGAGTCAATAATCCCAATACGAATTCAAGTTATAATTATCAGTATTACTATCCTGGTAATCCGCTAACATTTACGGTAGGCGCTATGGATCAAAATAATAATGATGTTTTAACCATGACTGCTTTCAGTAATTTATTGAATAATAACCAAGCCAGTTTTAGTTATATGAGCACAGGTAATGGTAATATGGTAAATGGCACATTCTCTTGGACGCCAAATATGAACGAAACTAGAGATCAGATGGTTGTGATTCGAGCAAACGATGGTAACTATTCTAAGGATTTTACAATCGTGCTAAAGAAATATGAAGCACCAACTGCGGTTAACGATATAGAGTCTAATTTGGCTAATATTACAGTCTATCCAAACCCTGCTAAAGCAAATCAAGCTATTAATTTTAAAGTAATTGCTAAAGAAAATATGAAAGATTTACAAGTTCGAATTGTTGATCTAACCGGTAAGGTTGTGGCAACTCAACAAGTAGACTTTATAAGTGCTGGTGTTTCAACATTAGAACTAAATTCTAAATTGCAAGGAGGTTTTTATGTAGCACAATTTATTGATGTCAATGGTAACAAAGAGCAACTAATTAAGTTTGTTGTTCAGTAATCAACTTTAAAAAAAATTATGAGCCTCGCATTTGCGAGGCTTTTTTTTATAATCACGACAACTAAATAGCTTTTTAGAAAAAAGTACTATACAAAAAAGGATTTCAAGAATTTCAGAAAACGATTATATCTAAAGAAAATTCATATACAAACTATCTTCTGGCGCGCTGATAAATAAATAATGCCACCACAGCAAAAACTATATTGGGCAACCATACTGCCATTAAGGGCGAAAGGTTTCCTTTTACAGCAAAAGTGGTAGAAAATTGCATAAATACAATATAGCCAGCACTTATTATCAAACCTAGTGCTAAATGCATTCCATTGCCGCCTCGTACTTTTTTATGCGCTATACAGGCACCAATAATAGAAAGAATAAAGGCTGAGAAAGGAGCGGATGTTCTGCGATGTTTTTCCAGCTCATATTCGCTAAGACCTTGGCGTCCTTTGGCGCGTTCTTTATCTAAGAATGCGTTCAATTCTGCAGTGCTCATATGCTCT
>CAYMFF010000017.1:0-9843 GCA_964389575.1 uncultured Chitinophagaceae bacterium | reverse complement strand
GCTTAGTTTTAGGCGATGCTCAGCTTTTTGCTCAAAGGTTTCTTTTACGCCATTGTTTACCCTTCTTTTTACATCAAAAAGCACCCATTCTTGTTTTAATGAATCATAAGTGGTTCTGGCTGCATAAATTTTTTCTTTAAGCAGATTTCCTTCTAATTTATTATAGTTGAAACCATAACCCATATTGCTACTTCTACGATAGGAATTAAAATTTACGTATTGGGAATCTGTCAGCTTCAGATAGGTTTCTTTAATATTATTTTCGATGCGGTTACTCCCTGTATATTTAGATTCAAAATCCAATCGTTGTTTATTGGTGCGTGGAATGATGTAATGATTGGCAATTAACAATAGAAAACAAATCATGCCTGCGCCAACAAAATAAGGGCGCATCATGCGTTTAAATTCCATGCCTGTAGAAAGTATTGCCACAAACTCTGACCGAGTGGCCATTCGAGAGGTAAATAAAATCACCGAAACAAAAATGAACACTGGAAAAAGCAATGCAATAATGTGCGGAATAAAATTGCGGAAGTAAATCAGAATTTCATAAAATGAAACATCATGTTTTACAAAATCCTGAACTTTTTCTGTATAATCAATAACGACGGCTATAATGGTAAACATCAGAATACAAACCAAAAAGGTAAGTAGAAAGTTCTTAAGAATATAGCGATCTATTTTATTGAGCATATTGCTACTGCGAAACTAAGGTTTTCGTGCTTTAAACTAGTGTTTGTAAATGAAGAAAGGCGTTAAATTAAACTTAGCACAATTCGTACTAATCCATTATTTATAATCTCGTACTTACTTTTTTAATCATAACTTCTTTCCATTGGGTAAAGGTTCCGGCTATAATTTGTTTTCTGCATTCTTTCATTAGCCATAAATAGAATCGTAAATTTTGAACACTTGCAATCTGCAAGCCAAAAAGCTCCTTGGCCGCAAACAAATGTCTGAGGTAAGCCTTGGTATACTTAGAGCTAACCCCATCGGTTAGGTTGGGGTCAATCGGCGAGAAGTCATCTTCCCATTTCTTATTCTTAATATTAATTACACCTTCTGTAGTAAATAAATATCCATTTCTTGCATTTCTAGTGGGCATCACACAATCAAACATATCAATGCCAAGCGCAATATTTTCTAATAAATTAGCTGGTGTACCAACACCCATAAGGTAGCGTGGTTTATCGTTGGGCAGGATATTACAAACTAACTCACACATCTCGTACATTTCTTCGGCTGGTTCGCCTACACTGAGACCGCCAATTGCATTACCCAATGCATTTTTACTTGCAATATATTCTGCGCTCTGCATGCGCAAATCCTTATAAGTACTTCCTTGAACAATAGGAAATAATGCTTGCTTATAACCATATTTAGGTTCAGTGTTTTCAAAGCGTTCGATGCATCTATCTAGCCATCGGTGAGTCATGTGCATACTATTGGTTGCATACTTTTTATCACAAGGGTAGGGTGTGCATTCATCAAAGGCCATTATAATATCAGCGCCAATACTCCGTTGAATATCCATGGCCACTTCAGGCGAAAAAAACAATTTGCTTCCATCTATATGCGACTGAAATGCAACACCTTCTTCATTTATTTTTCGGCGTTGGGCTAATGAATAAACCTGAAAGCCACCACTATCTGTTAGCATGGGTTTATCCCAAGAGATAAACTTATGCAAGCCTCCTGCTTTTTCCAAAATATCGGTTCCGGGTCGGAGTGAAAGATGATAGGTGTTTCCTAAAATTATCTCAGCTTCAATTTCGTCTAAAAGCTTTTCTTGTGGTACTCCTTTTACGCTTCCAATTGTGCCTACTGGCATAAAAATAGGCGTCAAGATTTCTCCATGAGCCGTGCTTATTTTTCCCGCTCGTGCTTTCGAATTTGGGTCTGTATGTTGCAGTTGAAAATCCATTGGGTTGATGTAGTTTTGAGCCGTGTTAGGCCAAATCATTTTTATTTTATTTTGCTTTTTTGCGTTGGTGCAATTGGTCTATTATTTTGTTTTCTTTATTCGTTTATCTTTTTATAAGAACAGCAATAATACGAACTATCAAACAACACTTCCGATAAGCATTATCATTTGTGCCCACAATGAGCAGGCGAATTTACAAAAAAATCTTCCCTATATCCTTAATCAATTATACGAACATCAAGGGGCATCTAATTTTGAAGTATTGATCGTAAATGATAATTCTTCGGATGATTCTATTTATCTATTGCGTGATTTAGTGAAAAATAATCCGCACCTCAATATTTTGAATTTAACCCAAGAATCCAGAAACATGAAGGGAAAGAAATTTCCACTGTCTATGGGAATTAAACAGGCAAAGTATGAACACCTTTTACTAACCGATGCGGATTGCGAGCCGAATTCAAAATATTGGTTGCGAGATATGGTTCAGCCATTTTATGATAACAAAGATATTGTAATTGGTTATGCGCCTTACACCAAGGAAAAAACAAGCCTCAATAGAAATATCAGATTTGAGACGTTTTATGCGGCTTTACAATATTTGAGTTTAGCAATCAGTAAAATACCGTATATGGGTGTTGGACGCAATTTGGCGTATAAAAAGTCTCTTTTTAATGATAATAAAGGTTTTTCTAAACATTATCAATTGCTATCTGGAGACGATGATTTATTTATCAATGCTGTAGCAAATCGTAGAAATACAGCAGTGGTTTTATCTCCTGAAACGTTTATGTTTTCTGATGCAAAAAACAGTAAAGCTGCCTGGAAATTTCAAAAGAAACGGCATTTGACTACAGGTCGATATTATAAATTCAAGCATAAACTGCTATTGGGCTTATTGGCTTTTTCACATTTTTTCTTATATGTAAGTTTGATAGCTTGTTGCTTTTTCAAACCGTGGATTTGGTTTGCTCTTGGCATCTTCTTTTTCCGGTGGATTTATTTGGGAATCATACAATATACTGCAATGAAAAAACTAGGCGAATCGGATTTAGCAACGCGCATATGGTATTATGACAGTTGGACTATCTTTTATTACATAAAGAATATTCCAAGCATCTTTTTTAAACCCAAAATTATAGAATGGAAGTAATAAAAAAATATTTTGGAGATTTTAGCGACTTACAGTTGCAACAATTTGAAGCCTTAGGAGAATTGTATAAAAATTGGAATCAACAGATTAATGTAATTTCTAGAAAAGACATTGAACAATTATACCCCAAGCATATTTTACATTCACTTTCCATTGCTGCGATTGCAGATTTTGCCGATAAAACGCGTGTTCTTGATATTGGCACAGGAGGTGGTTTTCCAGGAATTCCGTTGGCTATTTTTTACCCGGAAGTTGAATTCGTTTTGTGCGATAGTATCAATAAGAAACTTAATGTAGTGCGTGCAATAGCGGAAGATCTTAAATTAGATAATGTAGCGGTCATTTGGAAGCGTGCCGAAGAAATTAAGCATCGGAATTCTTTTGACTTTGCAGTGAGCAGAGCCGTGGCACCGTTGGCTAAGTTGTGGCGCTGGTCTTCACCCTTAATTCGCAAAGGCACAAATAATGAATTGGACAATGGATTAATCTGCTTAAAAGGAGGCGATTTGAACCAAGAAATTTCAGAAAGTAATACACGGCCTATGATGTGGGATATGCAAACCATTTTTGATGAACCGGATGTGTTTGAAGAGAAGTATGTTCTTTATGTAAAGAAGTAGAATTCTTGTTCTCTTCTTTGTTCAGAAAAAAGCTGTTTTTGCCTTACATTTACGAAACGAATAGTAACATTTATGAAATCATTAGAAATACTTGTTTTTAGCGTCCTGATAATATCTATGGCTTCTTGTATCAAATCAAAAGAGCCACGAGCACGAATTTGTCCTGAGGAGCCTTTGGTCATTACTACGAAAGATACAATTGAGCTTGAAAATTGCTCGGACCATTATGATTCACAACGTTGGGAGTTGCCCAATGGTGTTTTTAGTGCCCAAAACAAAGTGGGCATCACAAGTGCTACACCGACAACTTACAATATAAAATTAGCGGTTAGTAATAATGAATATGCCAATGATTATGTCACCACAAGAACGCTAAAAGTAGTATCCGAGACTTTTACAACTTCTACTATAAATTTAGCTCCTCCAAATTCTACTGATACAATTACAGCTTGTACAGTAGTGGATGATTTAGATATTAATGACCCTGATGCATATTATAGCACCGCTGGAGCACCTACTGGTTATTTGCTTTTAGAAACATTGGCTAATGGCTGTTATCGTTATGCGCCTGATCCGCAGAATCCTCCGAGCGGACAAGCGATTACGTATCACTATTATTGTATAAACGATAAATTTTGTGATACAACCAAGATTGTTATCCAGAATTAATTAGCCTCTTTCTTTCTGATCTTCGTAGAGAACGGGTTTTTCTTTAGGAGCTATGATTCTAAAGATTTTGGCGGGTTGTTTATAGATTCTACTAGAATAGTTATTACCCAACACAATAATTGAGAAATTATCGTTTACAAAACGGTAAAAACAAGTGTTATTACCATGCCATAAACCATTATGATAAACCACCTTCATATTTTCCGTAGGGTAGTGAATCATACGCCAGCCTAAGCCATAATTTCGCTGTGAACGTTTTTCAAAGCTATAGGGTTTAAAAGCATCTTTTAAGGTGCCCCATTTTAATAATTTATTAGAATACAAGGATTGATCCCATTTGTATAAATCTCGCACACAACTATAAACACCTTTGTCTCCGTAAACCCCGTCTTGATACATATCCTTGTAATGTCGGCCATTTTTATAACTCAGCGCTACATTATAAGGTGTAAAAAGATTTGGATCATGGATTTCAGTATTTTCCATTCCTAATTTTTTAAAAACAAAACGTTCTACAAAATACTTAAAACGCATACCGCTAACTCGTTCGACAATAGATCCTAAAATCGCATAATTGCTATTGCTATATTTAAAATTTGTATTCGGGATAAAATGCTTGCTGGGTTGCACGCGAGAAAGCCAATTAATCACGTCTTGATTATCAAAGTATTTTCCTCCATTACGAGGTTTAGCATGTTTGGCATAAACATAATCTTTAATTCCGCTACGATGGTTCAATAGCATTTTTACGGTAATCGTCTTATAAGGAAATTCAGGAATGTGTTTCGTTACCAAATCATTTAAATTCAATAATCCTTTATCAGCCAAGGCTAAAACAGCTGCACTCGTAAACGTTTTTGAAGTAGAAGCTAATTGACTTCTTGTATTAGGACTCCATTTGATTCCCTTGGCACGATTGGCATAACCAAAATAGCGCTCGTAAACAATCTTTCCTCTATAACCAATTAAAACACTACCGTTGAACCCACGGGCTACCTCACCAGCATACATACTATCTAATTTTCTGATAATTTCTTTATGCTTTCTAGAATTTGGATTTCTGAAATCGTAAGTCATTCTTCCGAAATCAGGAACGTTATCAGGAGCCGATTGAGCGCTATTCGTAATGAAAAATAGAGCACAGGTGGCTATTAAAAGCATTTTAAGATTCATAAGCTCAAAGATATTGAGATCGAGCGAGTTGGCTTTGTTAAATTTATTAAGCAGATTGTTAATTACGTCGGGTGGTTATACACATATTTTTTATTGGAAATTGGTAGTTTATAACGGGCATTTTTTTGAACAGAAAATTCAATTGGCCATTTGTTGTAGATGATTCTAAAGCAAAAAAATCTATTCAGTATTTTCTATTCACTATGGACTGCACTGTATCTTTGCACTTCAAATTATTGATATGAATTTCCAACTTTCCGAAGAACATTTAATGATACAACAAGCGGCACGAGACTTTGCTCAGAATGAGCTGTTGCCTGGTGTAATTGACCGAGATGAAAAACAAGAATTCCCGGCCGAGCAAATCAAAAAAATGGGCGAGCTTGGTTTTATGGGCATGATGGTGGATCCCAAGTATAACGGAGGTGGTATGGATACTATTTCGTACGTACTAGCCATGGAAGAAATTTCCAAAGTAGATGCTTCGGCTTCAGTCTGCATGAGTGTAAATAATTCATTGTATTGTTGGGGAGTAGAAACCTATGGTACGGAAGAACAAAAAGAGAAATTTTTAAAGCCTGCTGCTACTGGAGAAAAGTTAGGTGCTTTTTTATTAAGCGAACCTGAGGCTGGTAGTGATGCCACTTCACAACGCACCACGGCCGAAGATAAAGGAGATCATTATGTAGTGAATGGAATTAAAAACTGGATTACGAATGGTAACACGGCTTCATTTTATATAGTAATTGCACAAACCGACATAGAAAAAAAGCACAGAGGAATTAATGCGTTTATCGTAGAAAAAGATTCTCCCGGTGTTGAAGTAGGTGCTAAAGAAAACAAAATGGGCATCCGTGGTAGCGATACGCATTCAATCAGTTTTCAGGATGTAAAAGTTCCTAAAGAAAACAGAATTGGCGAAGATGGATTTGGTTTCAAATTTGCTATGAAAATTCTATCGGGAGGACGAATCGGAATTGCTTCACAAGCATTGGGAATAGCTAGTGGTGCATATGAACTAGCTGTCAAATATTCCAAAGAGCGAAAAGCGTTTGGAACGGAAATTAGTAATCATCAAGCAATTCAATTTAAATTGGCGGATATGGCTACGACTATCGAAGCTGCTCGTTTGCTATGTTTGAAAGCTGCATACTTAAAAGACCAAGGCGAAGATTATACGCAAGCAGCGGCAATGGCTAAAATGTATGCTAGTGATCACGCTCAATGGATTACCAATGAGGCGGTGCAAGTTCATGGTGGATATGGTTATGTGAAAGAATTTCATGTAGAGCGTTTGATGCGCGATGCTAAGATTACTCAGATTTATGAAGGGACGAGTGAAATTCAACGAATTGTAATCGCTCGTGGGATTCTAAAGTAAAAGAATCAAAAAATATTTTATCTAAACCCTCTTGAGTTTTCAAGAGGGTTTATCTTTGGTAGGACGTCCCTAACAATAGTTAGAGTCAATTACACAAGAATATGAAAAATTTAGCCATCATTATTTTAGCATTATTTAGTCTCGGATTAAACGCACAAAAAAAGCAAGTAACCTTAGAAGATATTTGGAAAAAAGGGACCTTTCGAGGTGATTTTGTGAGAGGTTTTAGTTCTACTGAAAGTGGAGAAGCTTATCGAGTAATAGAAGAAGGCGAACTGATTGAAAGAAGTTTTAAAACGGGTAGTAAAGTAAAGTCCTATGACTTCTATAAGGACTTATCTTACGACGGAGATAAATTAAACATTTCCTCATATCGTTTTTCTGCCGATGGCAAAAAGATGTTGCTTTTTACTGCGGGGCAACAAATTTATAGACGAAGTTCTGCCTATAAAGTCTATCTGTATGATATCGAAAATAAGAAAACCACTTTAGTAAACGAGAGCAATATTTTGCATGCTAGTTTTTCGCCAACTTCTGATCGCATTGCTTTTGTGAAAGATAACAATATGCATTTATACAGCATTAGTGACAATGAAACCGTTCAAATTACTACCGACGGGAATAAAAATATTATAAATGGAAACTGTGATTGGGTGTATGAAGAAGAATTTGGATTCACGAAGGCTTATCAATGGAGTCCGGATGGAAAATACTTAGCCTTTTATCGTTTCGATCAAACAGCGGTGCCCGAATTTACTATGATGTATTTCCGTAAGTTATATCCTACAAAATATGAGTTTAAGTATCCGAAAGCAGGTGACCCGAATTCTACTTTAAAAATAGGTTTGTACAATTTACGAAAAGAACAAACTGAATATTTAGAATATGAAGAAGAATACATCCCGCGGATTAAATGGACACAGTATGACAAACAGTTAATCATATTCACATTAAATCGTCATCAGAATCAATTGAGATTTTATAAAGTAAATCCCAAGAATCTGCGCGACGAAAAAGTATATGAAGAAAACAATAAATATTATGTAGAAGTCTCTGATGAAATTACATTTTTGAAGAGCGAAAATGCTTTTGTGCATACCAGTGAAAGAAATGGTTACAACCATATTTATTATTACAACATGCGAACTAAACGACCTCGCCAGCTAACAAAAGGGAATTGGGATGTAGTAAAACTTTATGGTGTAGATGAATCGTCTGAAGGACAGGTTTATGAAGACCAAAGAAAAATCTATTACAGTAGTGCCGAAAAATCTCCTATGGAAAGAAATCTGTATTCCATTAAAATAACAGGAGATGAAAAAAAGTTGATTACACCAAATAAAGGCTGGAACACGATTTCTTGGAGCAAACAGTTTAAGTATTTCTTGGAGAACTATTCTAATGTAAATACGCCACCTGTTTACACTTTAAAAGATAATACAGGCAAAACAATTAGAGTACTAAAGGATAATGCTCGATTAAAAAATAAATTGACGAATTACGATATTAGTCCGCAAGAACTAATTAAAGTAAGATTGGATAAAGGATTAATGTTAAATGGCTGGATGATTAAGCCCAGCAATTTTAAAGTAGGAGAGCAATATCCATTAATTATGTTTCAATACAGTGGACCTGGCTCGCAACAGGTAACCAATCGTTATCCAGGAGGAAACTATTGGTGGTATCAAATGTTAGCACAAAAAGGTTATGTAATAGCTTGTGTGGATGGACGCGGAACTGGATTCAGAGGTGAAGAATTTAAAAAAATGACCTATCAACAATTAGGGAAATATGAAACCGATGATCAAATTGCTGCCGCCCAGTATTTTGGGAATCTTGATTTTATCGACAACAATCGCATTGGTATTTGGGGTTGGAGTTATGGTGGTTATATGAGTAGCATCTGCATTGCCAAAGGTGCTGATGTGTTTAAAAGTGCCATTGCTGTGGCTCCGGTTACTAATTGGCGCTATTATGATAATATTTATACCGAGCGTTATATGCGTACTCCACAAGAAAATCCGGATGGCTATGACGACAATAGCCCCATTAATATGGTAGATAAAATAAAAGGGAATTATCTTTTAATCCATGGTAGTGGTGATGACAATGTACATTACCAAAACACTATGGAGATGATAAATGCAATGATAAAAGCAGATGTAGAATTTGATAGTGAGATTTACCCAAACCGAAATCACGGAATTTATGGAGGTAATACTCGTTATCACTTATATAAGAAAATGACTGATTTTTGGTTGAAGAAATTATAACCGATCAATTTTCTAAGTAATTGGAATAATTTAAATTGTATAAAAGAATAAAATATTTATTTCTGTTTTCAATAATTATTGGACTTATTGCTTATTTGTTCGTTGGGTTTCAAATAGGAATGAGTGGTAAAAATTTTGACAGTAAGAATTCAATTCTATTTAAACTATACTTTGATAATTTAATTGTCTCCGAGCTTCCAGTTATTGGTGAAGCAAATTCTATTCAATATTATAGGCACGAATCAACACCAAATTTCGGAGCCGGGTGGGAAGTTGAGTATGTTACAAATATTGAACGAAAAGTCGTATTTCGGGAGTTGTCGAAATATTTAAATAATTACAGGATTGAAATTGACACTTTAAAAGAAAGAGGCTGTAATTGGAATATCATTGATAAAGAAAGACTGAAGAACTATGATATCTGTAAAGGATTTATTGATCAACAATCTTTTGAATTAAGGGTATCAGGATACGGAAGTACTTGCTACGTCAACTTTTTAGTTGTAGATTAAGATAACTATTTCGAAATAAAAGATAACCTACATGCAACTATTTACATTCTTTACTATACAAATCCAGATACTCAAAAACGATATCTTCCGCTTCTTTTGGGAAGTCATAGCGCAAGTCGGCGTTTACTTTTACTCTTT
>CAYMFF010000016.1:0-47320 GCA_964389575.1 uncultured Chitinophagaceae bacterium | reverse complement strand
CTTTCTATAAATAACAACGCCAATTTAATCTCATCATAAGAAAACTGCTTATTAAAATAATTATAAATAGGTGAGGACTTAATAGTGCCGTCTTGGTATAAGTTGGTTTTGTCTTTTGATAAACTGGTCACGGCGGAATGGATATCTTCAATTACACCATCGTCGGGTTTTAATTTAGAAATATTTAAATCTGGATTTGTTTCTACTAGTTTCAACAAGTGTCCAATTATAGTTCCTTTGGTAAGACCTCGTTCTTTAGCAATTTTTTCTAATTCAAGTCCTTTTTCAATAAGCTCTTTAGTTTGTAAATAGGTGCTTTTTTTATTTTTCTTAGAGGCTCGCTTTCGATTGTATTTTTCTATTTCTTCTGCATCGGTTAGTCCACCACATTTTTTAATGAAATTATCAAAGAAGGTTTCCAGATAAGAAATGTCTTGTTGAATGTCGGAATGCTCACTGAGTTCTTGAAAACGTTTATCAGCCTTGAAGGCCAAGTCATTCAACACATACGAGTATTCATTATGTCCAATTAGTTTCAAGCCGTCTAGCGACTTTACTCGAGAAAGTGCCACATATCCTTGTCCAGTTTCAAACGTTTTACTTAAGTCGACTTCGGCTTCGTCTAGTGTCATTCCTTGGCTTTTATGAACCGTTATGGCCCAGGCCAACCGCAATGGAAACTGCTCAAACGATGCTAGTGTTTTTCCCATTTCATTTTCTATAGACCAGGTTTCTTTTTCTAAATAGATTTTTTTACCGTCAAGTGTTTTAATGATTGGGAATTCATTGCCTTCTTCGTCTTCGGTAATGTCTTCTACTTTTCCAAGGGTTCCATTACTATATCCTTTGTCAAAATTATTTCGCACTAGCATTACTTTAGCGCCAATTTTAATCTGCAATATTTCAGGCGCTAGGATTGATTTTTTGAGCATTTCAAACATGTTTGGATTGCCAGTTGCCGTAGCATGAAAGGTAAAAAGGTCTGAAGATAATTCGAGTAAATGCTCTGTATTGATTCGGTCTACATCGGCGTTATGTGTATAAAGCTTCGTTGCAATCGTTTGTTGATTGTACATTGTTTCTTCCAGTGATCGAATGCTTTTTTTTGATAAACTGCGGGACCTGATTTCGTTTAAAATGCCATTAAAATCTAAATCGTTTTGCCTAAACTGTTGCGTTAAATAGCAAACCGTTAGCTTGGCTTCGGTCCAAGCGCGCGCCATGAAACAAAATTTGTCTTTATCCGCTTGTTCTTCTCTGCTGATAGGCGGTAGCTGAAAAAAATCACCAGAGAAAATAACCTGCACACCACCAAAAGGCTCAATGTTTTCTTTGAAAAACATGAGAATGTCATTCAGCATTTCTAGCTGTCTTTTATGAAGCATTGAAATCTCGTCTACGATGAGTACCGAGACATTTTCCATGTTTTTTTTGATGTACTGCTTTTTTCCTAAGTCGCGGAGCTGTGCATTGCTAATACTATCTTTTATGCCCATTCCGCTCCAGCTGTGAATCGTTTGACCATTAATATGAGTGGCCGCAATTCCGGTACTGGCGGTAATGGCCATACCCACTTTACGTTCTTTTAAATATTTGATATACTGATTGAGCACGTAGGTTTTACCCGCTCCGGCTGATCCCGTCAAAAATACATTCTGACCCGATTTGAGTATGGCTAAAGCTTTATCTTGATTCATGGAATAGAGAATAAAACTAGTGCGTCAGAATCTATTTCTTAGCAGATTGTTTAGAATTCTACTAACATATTTTCATATCTTGCATTCGATTATGAAAGTAGTATTATTTGCTGGTGGTTTTGGGACTCGAATTTCTGAAGAAAGTCATTTAAAGCCAAAACCCATGATTGAAATAGGAGGGAAACCCATCCTATGGCACATTATGAAAAGTTATGAGGCTCATGGCTTCAACGAGTTTATTGTTTGCTGTGGTTACAAGGGTTGGATGATCAAGGAATACTTTACGAACTATTTTAATCGAATGGCAGATGTAACTGTAGATTTAAGCAATAATGATGTAGAAGTTCATAATAATGATAGTGGTGAAACTTTCAAAGTTACCTTAGTAGATACTGGATTGCACACTATGACAGCCGGTCGTTTACGCCAGGTTTTAAAATACACCAACAACGAGCCATTTATGCTTACCTATGGAGATGGAGTTTGTGATATTGATATTAAAAAATTAGTAGCCTTTCATAAGGAGCATGGTAAAATTTGCACCATGACAGCTATTCAGCCCAGTAGCCGATTTGGTGTTTTGAAAATGAATGATCGGAATATAGTTTCTTCGTTCGAGGAAAAGCCAGCAGATAGTGGCACTTGGATTAACGGAGGTTTTTTTGTGATAAACCCTGAAATTAAAAATTACCTACATGATGATGCTGATGATATTATGTGGGAGCGTCAGCCATTGCATGATTTGGCGCAGGAAGGTAATCTTGTGGGTTATAAATACAGCGGGTATTGGAAGTGTATGGATACATTGCGAGATAAGCAAGACCTCGAGAAACAATGGGCTACCGATCCACTTTGGAAAAAGTGGTAGGCTAGTTTAGTAATATTTTTCAATGAAAGATGTGCGCTCTTTTTTATTACTAATTTTTTTCGGCCTTTTCCTTTTTGGGTTGGGTTCTTGTGGACAAAAGAATGTAGATGAAAAAGTGATTACTAAATCCAATGTCGAAAAAGTCATAAAGGGAAATCTGAACTATGTTTTTATTACTACAGAATGGTGTTCTGCCTCAAAATCTATTTTAAAGGAAACGTATACCAAGCTTTGTGACAGCCTGAGTGATGATATTAATTTGGTTCTTATCTGTGCCTCTGAAAAAGACAAGGGTTTTGAAAAGTATCTGAAAGAGCAAGGTATAACATGCGATTACTATGTGTTGCCCAATAAATCTTCTCATGAAAAAATAGTAGAACACGGTGATCGAAAGCGTATTCGTCATTTTATTAAAAATAATTTGAAAGGTTATAAAGAACTTGATTTAGAATGGCAGTTTGGAGTTCCTGTTATTTTGTATGTTGACCAAAACTTGAAAATAATATCAAAAGCCCCTCAGGATTATAAAGGGATAAAAAACTTTATCAATCAATAGTTTACTAAGTAATGTAGTTAAAAAAAAGCTGTGAATCATCACAGCTTTTTTATTTTTTTGACATGAAAATTATCTTCTCATATTTCGACGTCTTATTTGACTGCGTTTGTTTCTGCGTTTATTTACTTTTTTTTTGGCTTTTGCAAATTCCTGAGCGTTTAAAATCCCGTCTTGGTTATTATCCATACGGTTAAAAATTCTTTTGGCATTTGAACGCGAATAGTTGGGTCTTAGTTTGGCGCCTTTTTTAAACTCTCTAAAGTTTAGAACACCGTTATTATTTCTATCTAACCGTCCAAATTGAGCTTCGGTACGTACTTTTTGTTTGCGAACCATTTTGCGTTTATTTGCTTTTTGACGTATCGTGCCTTGTTCATTGCTTCGGTTTGCATTTGGTCGTTGTCCATTTCCATTTCGATGACGACCTTGTCCTTTGCGAACGCCTTGGCGACCTTGTCCTCGTTTTTCACGAGCTTGTCTCATTTCAGACCGGTCTAAAAAGCCATCATTATTTAAATCGATTCTATCAAATGTTTTATCCTGACGCAGGTCAATTTGTTTAACTTGCTGAGAAGCTCTTTTATTAAATTCTTCTCGGTCAATTTTTCCATCACCGTTTAAGTCACCTTTTAGTCCTCGTTTTTGTTTGCCGTTGCCTTGCGCCAGGCTTACAAAGCCTATGCATACTAAACTCAGTGTAATTGCTATTATTTTTTTCATGTTTTAATTTTTACGTGTCTTTGACGCTTTTTTTGTCATGAAGACATTGGGCGAAAAGTTAAAGAATTCTAATTTTTTTTGCGTGCATATTGAACTAGATAGGCCAATACAAACATGCCCAGTAAAGCTACTCCTGTTACCACTAACCAGGTGTTATCAAATCCCAAATGATCTATACTTTGCATGCCAATATTATGTCCGAAAATATGTGCAACAGAGAAATTCATAGAGAATAATGCCATATAATTCCCTTGTTTTCCTTTTTTCGCTCGTTCTACAGCCAATGCATTCCCGAAGGGAAAAACCAGCATTTCGCCAATGGTCATAAATATAATACTGAATACTATAATTCCCGTCCAAGCAACAAATGGTAAAATAAAAAAGCTCATAGCCAATAATCCAATTCCGATAATAAGGAGTTTGATTTTATTATAATTTTTACTTTCAAAATATTGAACAAAGGGCATTTCAAATAAGAATATAATCATTCCATTCATTCCCATTAGTAATCCAATTTCGCCTTCAGTTAGCATTTTTACTTCACGATAATAAACAGGCATACTTGAGAAATACTGAAGAAATACAATCGTGAAAATATAGAGTCCTGCTAGTAATAAAATGAAATAAAAGTCTTTATATGGTGATAGTGGATTGGCTACTGTTATTTGTTCATCCAGCACTTTGCGTTTTTTGGGATTTAATAAAGCAATTAGAAATATCCCCGCCAGAATATTTGTGATACCATCTATCCAGAACAATGATGCATAACCAAAGTAAAGGATAAGTGCTCCGCCAACGGCCGGTCCCATAGACATGCCTAGATTTATGGCAAGTCGAATTAAAGTTACTGATCGTGTTTTATTTTCTGGTTTAGAATAATTGCTCATCGCCACAAAAAGTGCTGGTCGAAATGCATCAGCCATCAGTGTGAGTAGAAATACACCAATACAAAGCGATTGAAAATTATGTAAATATTGAATGGCGATATAGCCAAAACCACCCAATATAAAACTGCCAAACATTACTTTGTAACCACCAATTCGATCGGTGAGTTTTCCTCCGGTCCAGGCACCAATCAAAGAACCTAATCCAAAGTAAGTCATAACCCAGCCTACTTGTTGATACGTCAATCCTATTTCTTTGGTCAGGTAGATAGACAAAAACGGAATCACCATCATACCTGCTCGATTAATCAGCGTTATGCCAGCTAGAAGCCATATTTCTTGGCTTAGCCCTTTAAAGGTGTCTATGTATTTGTCGAAAAGATTTTGCACAACGCTTCTAATTCAGCGTCAAATGTAAATTAGACGCAAGTGCTTCTAATTGCTTTGACCATTAAATTTGAGAAATTGCTTGTTGCATCATTATACCAAAGGTGACACTTACATTTAAGCAGTTTGTATGACCCAATTGAGGAATATAAATTGCTTCATTACAAAGGCTTTCAATTTCTTTAGGGAGTCCTTCTTTTTCACTGCCCATGATTAATAAATCATTCTCTCGAAAAGAAAAATCAGACAGAATGGTTGCCGTTTCATTTACCACGGTGGCAACAATTCTTCCATCGTACGCTGCCAGAAATGTTTTATCATTTTCGACAGAAATAATATCGATATGTTCGATAGCGCCAGCAGTCCAAACTCTAGCCATATGTTCCATTTCAGCGCGGCTTACTTTATTATTGGGTGGGGAAAGTAAATTATTTTTATCGTAGATATATACTTTTTTTAATCCAAAGAATTCCGCTGTGCGAATCATATTAGATAAGTTTGGACGATATTCTGGTGCGTGGAAAAGGACTTGCATTATTCTCCTTTTTTTAATATTTTATCTGCAATGACTTGCGCATCTTGGCAATATTTATCATCACCTTTCAATGTCCACTCACCCGTTTTTCTAATGTAGAAATATACTGTGTCTTTCATTACTTTTTCATATCCACCATGCGCTTTTAGAACACTTTCAACCTTTACGTCATAATCCTCTTTACTAAGATCTCCGGATTTTACGCGGTCCCAGTTTTTGTTCATTCTCTTAGCCTGCTCTTTAATGGCTGGTTTTGTAGCCTTAAATGCCATTAGAAATAAAGAAAGCGCTTTGGCTTCTGCAGTTGGTTTTTCGGATTGTTTATTCATAGCAAAATGAAAAGCGAAAGTAAATTATTTTTATTGCTCTGCTTGTCCTAAGTTCTTTGATTAATATAATTTTTAGCCACTAAGGTTTGAGCCATTCAGACCACGGGATAACAAATGGTAAAATTAAACACCAAACTAAAAAGAACCCGGCCATTCCGCTAGGATAACTAGATTGAGTTTTTATGGCGGGTAGCGCAACTATCAGTAACCAAGTGCCTTTATAAATTAATTGCACCAATAAAATAGGAGAGAATTGAATGGGGCGCCATAATCCAAGAACCGATAGGATGGCAATAGATAGCCAAAGACAACCAACTAAGCGAATTAAATCACTAGATTTATATGAATCCTGAAAAATGGAAGTTGCGGCGATTTTTGGGAAAAATATGGAAGTGATACTAATCCAACAGGCTACAATTATATTGGCAATGTAAATTAATTTAATAGCAATCATGATATTCACACAAAATTCGGTTTGTTTTAGTTTTAATGATTGAATAATTTCATTTTCGTTTAAGAGTTTTTGAGCCTCGGATTTAGGTTTGTTTTAGAAGTTTTACTCATGCTTTATTTCTTCATCTTGTTTTTCCTTCTTTTTAACTTTATTAATAAGTAATTTAGTTTGCGGCATTTTATCCTTCACTTTTTTTTGTAAAGTGATAATGGATTCATTTGAGAATTTATTATAAAGTAAAATGAGTAAGCTTAAATTTTTAAGCTCAAATACTTCTTCGGGTAATGATTCTAATTTACAACCTGCTAAACTTAACTCTTTTAGTTTTGATAGCTTGTTTATTGATCTTGGTAGTTTGGTAATGTCATGATCCGTTAGATAAATTAATTCTACATTGATTAACTTGTCAATAGATTTCGGAATGCTTTTTAATTTAGTGTCATGTATCCATGAGTTTATTTTTAAAGTTTTTACCATTTCCGGATTTTTTAATGCTTCTTGTATAGAAGTGCAATCCACACATTGTCCAAATGATTGGAAGCTAAAGAAGCATAATACTAATAGCGCTGTTATTCTCATGGGGTAGCAAGTTAATGATAAAAGTAATGAATGCCGATATTACTTAATTTCTTAATTGCCTTTCTTATCTTGCACCTACAATTATGTCACAACTCAATTTTAAATATCTAGCGCCATATTTCAAAGACAAAAAAGTGTTTATTACCGGTCATACTGGATTTAAAGGAGCTTGGCTTACGCAAATTTTAGCCCGCATGGGTGCCAAAATATATGGTTACTCATTGGATAGTGAACAAGATCATTTGTTTGACTTAATCGACGGCGATTTTATGTGTGAGCGTTCCACATTGGAAGATATTAATGATGTTGAATACCTCGAAGAATGTTTAGTAGATTGTGCGCCAGATTTTGTTTTTCATTTAGCGGCCCAGTCTTTGGTCTTGGAGAGTTATGAAAATCCGTTAAAGACATTTGAAACAAATACTTACGGAACGGCCATAGTATTAGAAATGGTAGGTAAGCTAAAAAATCCATGTACGGTTATCATGGTAACAACTGATAAGGTGTATGAAAACCTTGAAGAGAATCGGGCATTTTTGGAAAGCGATAAGTTGGGCGGTTTTGATCCTTACTCTGCTAGTAAAGCAGCCTGTGAATTAATTATTGATTCTTATCGTAAATCATTTTTTCACCCAGATAAATATGATGAACATAAGAAGTCGATTGCTTCAGTTCGAGCCGGAAATGTTATTGGCGGTGGTGATTACGCAGCCAATCGGATTGTACCCGATATAATTCGAGCCTTTAATACCAATAAAGAAGTGGAGTTGCGTAATCCTCAAGCTACACGACCATGGCAACATGTATTAGAACCGCTAGGAGCTTATTTGCTATTGGCCACTAAAATGGTAGATGATCCAGTATCTTTTAGTGATTCTTATAATATTGGTCCGGATAAAGACGATGTGCTCACTGTGGAAGAACTAACTCAAATGGGTATAGAAGTAATGGGCAAAGGAAGCTACAAAGCCAATAAAGTAAAAGGTCAAAAACATGAGGCTAATTTTTTAGCATTAAATAATTCAAAGTTTAAAGAAGCCACAGGGTGGTCTACTACTTGGACCGCCAAAGAAGCCATTAAAGTGACTTTTGGGTGGCACATGGCAAAAGGAGATGCGGATGTAAAATGTCTATTGCAAATACAAGAGTTTTTTAGCGCAAAAATTGATAGTAGTAATGAGAGTTGATAATACGAATATCGAAGATGTAAAATTGATTCATCAGTTTCGGCATGATGATGAACGCGGCGCTTTCATAAAACCATTTCATGATACTGATTTTAAAGAATCGGGTATTGATTTTCAGTTGAAGGAAAGTTTTTATTCTACTTCTGTGAAAAATGTAATTCGAGGAATGCATTTTCATGCTCCGCCACATGAGCATAGTAAAATTGTTTTTTGTACGGCAGGTTGTGTGTTAGATGTAGCACTGGATCTTCGAAAAGATGTGGCAACATATGGTCAATTTGTCACAGCTGAGTTGTGTTTTCAAAATAATCAAGCGCTTTACATTCCAGAAGGCTTTGCTCATGGGTTTATTTCGTTGACAAAAGAAAGTACGCTTTTTTATTTGGTAAGTGGTGAGTATAATAAAGATGCGGATGGTGGAGTTCGTTATGATAGCTTTGGTCTGGATTGGCCAGTACAAGGGAATGCTATTTTAAGCCCAAGAGATCTTGAGTTTCCGAGTTTGCAGGATTTTAAATCACCCTTTTAATTTAAACAACATGAAGATATTTATTTCAGGAGCATCGGGATTAGTTGGTGGTAATTGTCAAAAATACTTTTTGGAGGAAGGAGCTGAAGTCTTGGGAACTCATTTTTCGTTTCCAACGGACACTACCGTTTTTTTTAATTCATTGGATTTAACAGATGAAAATAATCCTGATGTCAAAGCATTTAATCCTGATGTGATTGTCCATTGCGGTGCGCTAACGCATGTAGATTATTGTGAAGATCATGAAGAAGAGAGTTATCAAAAGACCGTGCAGTCCACTGTCAACCTGCTAGAATTAGCCAAAGAGTGCAATGCTCGATTTGTGTTTATTTCTACGGATTATGTGTTTGATGGGATTGATGGTCCGTATAAAGAAGAAGACGCTTTTAATCCATTAGGAGTTTATGCTGCGCATAAATTGTTAGGAGAGGATACGGTTCGGGCTTCGGGGATTTCGCATTTAATACTGCGTATTACCAATGTGTATGGAGATGAAATAAGAGGTAAAAATTTTATTGCTCGTATTATTCACCAATGTAAAGAAGGAAAGGAGTTATCATTAAAATTACCGGTAGACCAATATGCTACACCCGTAAATGCTTGGGATGTGGCTCGAGCAATGTGGGTCTTATTGCAGGATAATAAAGAAGGGGAGTATCATATTGCCAGCACAGATTATATGAATCGAGTAGAGTTGGCAAAACGTATTTTACAAAATTTTCCGGAGGCTAAATTTGAATTGATTCCGATGCTCACTGAAGATTTAAAACAAACGGCTAAAAGACCCTTAACAGGAGGTTTGCTCACTGAAAAGTTTTCTATTGAGTATCCAGATTTTCTGTTTAGTAATGTAGACGATTACATTTCTTCAAAAGTTTAAAGTGTTTTTTGACTGACGAAAAAACATATCAAGTAATTATTGTCGGTGGCGGCCTAGCCGGTTTATCTCTAGCGATTCAGTTGGCGCAAAATAATCGTTCGGTTTTATTATTAGAAAAAGGTGAATATCCTCGTCATAAAGTTTGTGGTGAATATATCTCATTGGAAAGTTGGGATTTTATAGAGCGTTTGGAAATCCCATTAAGTAACATGAATTTACCCAAAATAGATAAACTTAAAATTAGTTCTGAAAGTGGGATTGAGTTGCAGTCAGATTTAGATTTAGGTGGTTTTGGAATTAGTCGATTTGTTTTAGAGGAATTGCTTTATAAAAAAGCGCTTGAACTTGGAGTGACAGTGCTAACGAAAACCAAATTTATTGCATGTAATGGTGTTTGGCTAAGTGGAGGATTTACAATAAATACAAGTGCTGGATATTTTAATGGAGAAATTCTTTGCGCTTCCTTTGGCAAGTATGTTACGGGAGATTTTTATAAACCCGAAAAGCAAAAAGAAAATTGGGTTGGGATTAAATATCATATTCGATATGAACACCCTGCCAATGAAATAGTCTTGCATAATTTTAAAAATGGTTATTGTGGCATGAGTAAAATAGAGGATGATAAAAGTTGTCTTTGTTATTTAGTTAATGCCAAAGAGCTTAAAAAGCAAGGGGGCGATATTCAGCGATTAGAAAAAAATGTTTTACGGAAAAACAAAAGATTAGATCAAATTTTTGCAGAAGCTCAGTTTCTTTTTGAGAAACCGCAGGTGATTTCAAATGTTACTTTTCATGTCAAAAAGCCTACGTACGATTGTGTTTTTTATTTAGGCGATAGTGCGGGTACAATAGCTCCTTTAAGTGGAAATGGGATGAGCAATGCCTTTCGTTCGGCCTTTTTGTTAAACAAATCTTTAAATTCTTATTTTGATAATAAGCTTTCTTTTACTGAAGCTCTCAGAAAGTATGAAAAAGACTGGGCTAGCGCTTTTTCGGCAAGGATAAATTTAGGTCGCAACATGCAACATTTTTTCTGTAAGAAAAATCTTAATGCGGCGTCTATTCGTATATTGAAGTATGCAAAATCGATTCATACATATATTATACGGCAAACACACGGAGAGCCTTTTTAAAAAAGGATTGCATTCTTTACTGTTAGCACTCGCTGTGCTTACTTTGTGCACGAGTTGTGAAGGACAGACAAAATCTAAAATGAAGAAAGAAAATAAATACTATTCTACTAAAGCTGTAGATAAAGTGGATGTGAGTAATGAAGAGTGGAAATCCATTTTGGAGCCAGAAGTTTACAGAATTGCTCGTCAATCAGGAACAGAGTATGCTTATTCAGGCCAGTATAATAAACATTTCGAAACAGGTCAATATCATTGCAAGGTTTGTGGTAATAAACTATTCACGAGTGACACAAAGTTTGAAAGTAGTTGTGGTTGGCCTGCTTTTTTCGAAGCTTCTTCAAAAACAAGCATGAAGTATATCGAGGATAATAGCCATGGAATGAATAGAGTAGAAGTTCGATGTGGACGATGTGATAGTCATTTGGGCCACGTATTTAATGACGGACCACCACCAACCGGAAAGCGATATTGCATTAATAGTAAAGTGATTCAATTTGAAGATGATGAAAAGGAATAATTTATTTTTGCTGCTACTATTTTTTATCTGCGCTAGTTGTAATGCGTCACACTTAGATAATGAAACAGTTTCTAAAATTAAAGAAGTAAGCATTCAGGATAAAAAAGAAAATACATCAACTGATGTAGATGCTGACTCAAAGGAAAATAAAATGGAAATAGCAATAATTGGTGGAGGTTGTTTTTGGTGTACAGAAGCGCAATACTTGGCCCTAGAAGGTGTCAAAACAGTGGTGTCGGGTTATGCTGGTGGAGCGGGCGCTAACCCAAGCTATAAGGAAGTATGCTCTGGAACTACAGGACATGCTGAAGTAATAAAAATTGAATATGATGCCAGTGTGATTTCGTATGAGGAAATATTGCAAGCCTTTTTTGTAGCTCACGATCCTACTCAATTAAACCGTCAAGGAGCGGATGTTGGCACCCAGTATCGTTCCACGATAATGCCATTAAATGATAGCCAACAACAAATCGCTACTGCGATTATTAAAGAGTTTAATGATAAAGAAGTTTTTAGCCATCCGGTGGTAACTGTTATTGAACCAAATCAAACGTTTTATCCTGCTGAAGATTATCACCAAAATTATTACGATAAAAACGGTGGGACTAATCCATATTGTACAAGAGTTGTTGGTCCGAAACTAAAGAAATTTAAAAAAGTATTTAAAGATAAACTCAAGAAAAAGTAACCTATTTTTATACCCTATATACTTATTATGAAAAATATACTCCTCTTTAGTTTCATGTTATTTCTTGTGGGGCCCGTTTTTGGGCAGCAAAAATTGCGTCATAAAAAATCTTTTGGCCGAACTCATTTTGAGGGAGGTTTAACACTAAGTTCTAATGGTAATAATCATATCGTCGCACCGAGTGCATTGCAATATTGGGCCATTGGAAAAAATAAACAAAAATTCAAATTTGGAATTGGCGCTCGATATTCGGCTTCATTGGGCAACAATAAATTAGAGTATATAACAGCTCGGGCAGATTTAACTTCAGGCAAAACAGGTCCAGGTGTTTTTTTTGCGGATCAAGTGCCAGGTAATATTGATACAATGAGCTTGAATAGCACGCGCATTCATGCCTTGAATTTACTATTGGCTTTACGATATGATTTGGATAAAAAGTTTGCTGTAGAATTTAATATTGATTTGGCTGGTTTAAGTTTTGGTAAGAAGAAAACGGCTACTTTAACTTACAACGAGGGAAAAACCCATGTGTCAAATGCTTATCCAACAGCGGGTAACTTATTACTGGTTAGTGATAATGATTTAGGGAGCCTTAATTCTGAATTTATGATTTCTTACTTACATAAAAAACATATGCGTTTCAAGATAGGTCCTGTATTTATGTTTAATGAGTATGAACTATCCAGTCCGGTAGAATACGTTAATGATGCTGGTAAATTTATTGATGCTACACGATATCGAAACAAATCTTTTCAAATTGGTGTTGGATTCAATTATGTATTCCGATACTTTCTTTCAAAAACTTATAAAAAATAAAAAATAACACGATGAACAAAAAAACAATTTTACTCTTCTTGGCTATGATGCCATTTATGGCATTTGCGCAAAATGATAATGACCCAAGCGAGGGCCAGCCTTTTCTAAAAAGAACGACCTTAGAAGCTGGATTGACAATTGCTACTAGTGGTAGCTTGAGCAATGTTTCTTTAAATGGGATGCAATATTGGGGCTTTGGTAAAAAAAATCGAAAATTTAAAATTGGAGCTGGAGTGCGACTCAACAATTATTTCGGAAGCGACGACTTGCAATATATTACAGCTCCAGCTGATTTGACGGGCGATGAAGCAACAATAGATTCCTTGGTACTAACAGGAACTCAAGTGAGTGCCTTAAATCTGTTTTTAGCGTTGCGCTATGATATTAATGAAAGATGGGGCGCTGAGTTTAATATTGATCTAGCTGGCTTTAGCTTCGGAGGTGAAAAAGATGCCGTTCTTACCTATGATGATGGAGAGTCTTTACCGAATGCTGCTAATCCAGAATTGAACGCAAGCCCAGCAGAAGGTAACATTCTGCTCATTGGTGACAACGATTTTGGAAACCTAAACTCTGAATTTTTGCTAACGTATCGTTATAAATCAAATTGGCGTTTCAAGGCAGGAGCTATGTTTAATTTTAACGAATATATGACGGACCTAGTGGCACTGCCTTATACAGCTTCTAATGGCACTATCGTAGATGGGGTCCAACGCTACAGAACGAAGAACATGACTTTCGGAGTTGGTGTAAACTATATCTTCTAATCAACGTCTATACAATATAATAAAAACACGAATATGAAAAAAATTACAATCATAGCTCTACTCAGCTTTTTTACACTAGGGTTATCTGCTCAAAAAATGAGTAAAACAAGTGGTGCTAGTATTAAGTTTAGCATATACAATGCTGGAACGGTAAACGGTAAGTTCAAAACCGTAAAAGCTGCTGGAACGTTTGATCCCTCAAAAACTGAAAATATTAGTTTGTCGGGTACGGCTTATGTAAAAAGTGTTTTTACGGATAATTCATTACGAGATAAGCACCTTAGAAATAAAAAAGACTTTTTTAATATGGCAAAAACGCCAACCGTTACTATGAAGTCATATAAAGTAATTAAACAAGCTACTGGGAAGTATACTGTTTTCTGGAAATTGACAATGCGCGGAATTACTAAAAATATCAAGACGACTGTTTTGGCAAAAAAAGTAGGAAGCGGTTATAAACTAACAAGTTCTTTTAAGATTAATAGAAATACTTGGGACCTTGGCGGTGGAGGTATCAAAACAATAGCGATGAAGGATATAGTTACAGTGAGTATATCCACCATGTATAAGTAATTAAATTATTAGAAATCCCCTCTGCCTATGCAGAGGGGATTTTTTTTTGAGCCCAATTTAATTTTAGAACCTTATCAGATAAAAGAAATTTTTATTAGTTAAATCAATGAGTTTTTTAAAACGATTTCGTATTCCTCATCATGAACACTGGCCTTGGTGGATGCTAGTGGCTCCATTTTGGCCCTTTTGGATTTGGTATGGTATTCGTCTTAGAAATTTAACCTGGTTTACGGCTGTGAATCCAGGAATAGAAGATGGTGGTTTTATGGGTGAAAGCAAAAAAGCGATACAAGGCATCATACCGCTAGAATTACAACCCAAGACGTTTTATGTAGATGAAGAGAATGTTTTTGAAAAAGTAAAACAGAACATTGACTTACCCTATCCTTATATTGCCAAACCCGATGTTGGTGGACGTGGAAGGAAAATTGCAATCATCAAAAATGAAGGTGATTTAGAATCATACAACGACACAGTAGGTGAGGAATATATGTTACAAGAAATGATTGAAGCTCCGTTAGAGTTGGGTGTGTTTTTTGTAAAAATTCCCAACGCGCCAAAGGGGTTTGTGACTTCTGTGACTTCGAAAGGCTTTCTTCAGGTGGTAGGGGATGGAGTCTCTTCCATTCGAGAATTGATGAAAAAGAATGCACGTGCAGAAATGCAAGTAGATCGAATTTCGGCATTCATAGATTTAAATAAAATTCCAAGCAAGGATGAGACAGTATTACTAGAGCAAATTGGAAATCATAGTTTAGGGACAAAATTTATAAATGAGTCACATCGCATAAATGATCGATTGCATCAAGTTTTCAATGAGATTGTCAATCGCATTGATGGGTTTTATTATGGTCGTTTTGATTTGCGAGTAACGAATTGGGAAGATTTATATTCTGGTAAAAATATTTCTATTCTTGAGCTCAATGGATTGACTTCTGATGTGACGCATGTTTTTGATCCAACTTTTCCTACCAAAGACGTTTTTAAGGTGCAATATGCTCATATTAAAAAAGCGTATCGTATTGCCAAGCAAAACTTAAAAGCTGGAACGAGAGCCACACCCTTGTTCGAATTGGCTAGGAAAACTTTCGGTGCAATTCGTGAAATGTAGAATCGATTTGTCTTTGTTAGGGTTTGAAAAATGAGGGGAAGCCCTCATATTATTGAATACTTCAATGTTTTAATTTTGTTCATAACCAAATTAACCAAATCAATTATGAAACAGAGTATTATAATTGCTACGAATAGCAATGCTCTCAACCGAAAAATTAATGATTTACTGATTCGTTCTAAACGGTATAATATTATAAAACAACAGAGTAGTGATTTAGTAAAATGGACAACAGCTAACGAAGCGAACAATAGTTACTTTAATGTGCAACGGTCCGCAACAGTAACTAATTTTGAAACTTTAGGAAGAGTAAATTCTAAAGCTCTAAACGGCTCAACGAATCAACAACTAAATTATTCATACACAGACGCAAGTCCTCAAACAGGTCACAACTACTACCGCTTAGAGCAAGTAGATCTGGATGGTAATAAATCCTATTCTGAAATTATAGATATTATTTGGACAGATAGAGGAACGGTGAGTTTGTATCCTAATCCAACAAAGGATAATTTGAATATTGATTTTAGTCTGAATGATATCAAGCAGATTGAAATCAAACTTATTGACATGAGCAGTCGTGTAGTGAAATCAGTATTGTTTATGTCAGAAAAAGGAATGAACCATACTGAGGTTTCATTGAGTGAACTAGCCAATGGAATTTATAATATTCAACTACTCGAAAATAATATTTCAATCTACCAACGGAAAGTAAAGAAAGAATAATTTATTTGTATAACCTACGTGTATACTTTGATTAGAACAGGCTTCGGCCTGTTCTTTTTTTGTAATAACTTAGCCATGTGAGAATTCTATTGTTTCTTCTGCTCGTTCCTTTTGCAACCTATGCGCAAAGTTTAGTTAAGTATGTAAATCCTTTTGTCGGTACAGGAGGTCATGGACATACATTTCCAGGTGCTACTGCTCCTTTTGGCTTTTGCCAGTTAAGCCCAGATACGCGTATAGATGGTAGCTGGGATGGTTGCGGTGGTTATCATTATTCGGATTCTGTTATTTATGGTTTTAGTCATACGCATCTGAGTGGTACCGGCGTGAGTGACTATGGTGATATTTTATTAATGCCGGTTACCCGAAAAATGCGCTTGGATGACTATCAATACAAAAGCAAATTTTTACACCTAAGTGAAAAAGCACAGGCAGGATATTATAGAGTTTTTTTAGAGGAAACTAAAGTAGGGGTGGAACTAACAACAAGCAGGCGCTGTGGTTTTCATCAGTATACGTTTAAACCGAATGATGAACAGTACGTAGTTTTAGATTTAGCGCACCGCGATGAATTAATACATAGCAGAATGGATATGGTAGATAAGCACACGATTCGTGGTTATCGATATTCCAAAGCATGGGCCACGAACCAAAAAGTGTATTATGAAATAAAATTCGAACAAGAGATAGAGCGCATAATGTATGAGCCCATTAAAATGGGTAGCAAAACACATGCAATTTCTTTGCAGGATAGTCCTCGTGCGTTAATTAAATTAAAAAATAGTAGCACTAAAAATCCTAGCCCGGCTCCGTATAAAATCGTGAGAGTAAAAGTGGGAATCAGTGGTGTAGATATAAAAGGTGCGACTAATAATTTAAAAAATGAAATCCCGCATTGGAATTTTAATAAAACAAAAAAGTGGGTGCAAGATGAATGGGAAAAGGAGTTGAGTAAGATACAGGTGAGTGATAAATCTGATTTGGCACAATCAAGTAATCAAAACGTTATAAATCTTTCTCCTGATGAAGCAGAGAGAATGACAAGGAACTATCCTTATGCGATGACAGCCGCTAAAGACGACAAAAAAGTAATCTTCTATACAGCACTTTACCATTGCATGATCGCTCCCAATATTTATAGCGATGTAGATGGTCGTTATAGAGGTCGAGATGATAAAATACATTCTACCAATGGGGAGTTTGATTATTATACCGTTTTCTCACTTTGGGATACCTATCGTGCTTTACATCCTTTACTTACTATTATAGATAAAAAACGAACCAACGATTTTATAAAAACATTTATAAAACAATACGAGCAAGGTGGACGATTGCCCATTTGGGAATTGAGCGCCAACGAAACCAATTGTATGATTGGCTACCATGCAGTAAGTGTAATTTGGGATGCTTATAATAAAGGCATACGAGACTATGATGCAGAGAAAGCGTTTGAAGCCATGAAAAGTATTGCCACCGAAGAAACAGAAGGATTAAAATCTTATATGCGCTATGGCTATGTGCGTGCTGAGGACGACCATGAAAGTGTAAGTAAAACCTTAGAGTATGCCTACGATGATTGGTGCATTGCACAAATGGCAAAAGCACTAGGCAAGGAGGACGATTATAAAGAATTTGCAAAACGATCGCACAATTGGATCAATGTTTATGACCCGACAACTGGGTTTATGCGAGCAAGAAAAAACTCTACTTTGATGGAGCCGTTTTCTCCTTATTTAGTAGATAATAATTATACAGAGGCGAACTCTTGGCAGTATAGTTTTTATGTGCCGCATGAGTATCAGGAGTATTTTACTTTCACGAAAAAAGGCGTCGATTTTTATAGAGAACTTCTTTCGGCAAAAAGCGAAACAGAAGGTAGAGCTCAATCCGACATTACAGGTTTAATCGGACAATACGCTCATGGGAATGAGCCTAGCCATCACATATTGAATGCGATGGCCATCAACCAATCCTATTTAGCTTGGAATAATGAACGGATTAATTTGGTATTGGATTCTTTTTATACAAATAACCCTGACGGTTTAATAGGCAATGAAGATTGTGGACAAATGAGTGCATGGTATGTAATGAATTCCTTGGGATTCTATCAGATTTGTCCGGGGAAAGACAATTATCTTTATCACAAACCCATATTCAATTTTAAAATTAGAGCTGGGCATGACAAAAGAATTACTTGCGAATATCCTATAATTGATACAGGGAAATATTACGATTGGGCCGTCGAGATTAAAACAAATATTGATTCGTTTAGTCATCTGAATTCAAAAGCAAATTACAGAATTACGTATGAAAAAATAGATAATGATATGGGGTGTTTTGCTGGTACGCAAATGGGACTTTCTAGACCTTTAAGTATAGCGAACCCTTACCTGAAAAATGTAACGAGAAACTTCACCAACAATCAATTGATAGCTCTTAATTCTATAGATAAAGATTTCTTTATGCTCAAGTTTGAACGAGATTTTGGAAATGTATATTTTAGGGATACGAGTAAGATGAATAAAATTCAGATTACGGATGACTGGGAAGAATCTGGAGATTCTACTTTTCTTTTGGACGGTAAACTTAACTTTCATAATCTGGAACATAATTATGATACGAATAAAGTTAGAAAGTCTTTCAACTACTACAATGAACTACGAAAAATATATTATTCAATAAACGACGGGAGTTTTATTAGATACCAAGAACCTTTTTTTATAGATGAGCAAACTAACCTAAGATTTTATGCAACTGATGGAAGGCTATCTTCTCCAATCCAAACCGCCACTTTCACCAAACTACCCGACGACAAAGAAGTATTCCTAAAAAGTAAATACTCTAAAACATATCATGCTGGTGGTCCAATGGGATTAGTAGATGGCATTTATGGCAAAACCAATTGGCGAGCTGGAGATTGGCAAGGTTATCAAGGGCAAGATTTTGAGGCCGTATTAAAATATACGGGTGAGGAAGAAGTTGAAACACTGTCGGCGAATTTTTTACAGGATCAGCGCGCGTGGATTTTCTATCCTACCGAAGTTTCTTTTTACGAAAGTGCAGATTCCCTCAATTGGAATTTGGTAGAAACCATAAACTTAAACGAATTAAAAAAACGAGACGAGGACAATATTACACTGCACAAAGTATCAACGACCAAAAGGCTCAACGGGTCCACAACCAGACATTATTACAAAGTAGTAGCCAAAAATTATGGCAATCTTCCTGATTGGCACCCAGGCAAAGGAAAACCAGCTTATATTTTTATAGATGAGATAGAAATAGAGTAAAAATCTAAGCTATATTATTAGATGTTTTCCAACGTATGTCTATGGATTAAATTTTGTAGTTTATAAGAATATGGTTATCCTTGCATTAGAAAGAAAGGTATTCGATTCCTGAATATCATTCAATTTCATTCTTAAAATTTACTTTCAAAAATTTAATTGATACTAGTATCAATCCTATTAAAATAATATTTTCTACACATGAGTTATGACATCATTAAGTTGAACGAAATGATCGTTCCGGAATTACAAGATTTGGCAACCAAGCTTGGCGTAAAAGGCGTGAAAGGGCAAACAAAACAAGATATAATCTATAAGATTTTAGACGCACAAGCGTTGCAAACTTCTGGAGCAGATAAGCCTGCTGAAAAAGTAGCGGCACCAAAGCCTAGCAAAAAGACGAAGGCAACAGTAGCTATCAAAGAAAAGAAGACAGCCACTAAGAAAAAAACGGCCAGCAGCGATGAAAAAAAGCCTGCAAAAGAAAAGAAAGAGCCTAAAGCTAAAACGCCAGTAAAGAATAAAAAATCAGGTGAAAAGAAAACGGAAGAAACTGATAAGCCAAAGAAAGAAGCAGTTGCCAAAAATGATGCTCGAGAATCAGGTAAGCAACAGCGAACTGAGAAGAAAGAAAGAAGACCTAGAAATGATAAGGATACTTCTTCTGATAAATTGCCTTTTGACAAAGAAAACGGCAAGCAACAGCAAAAAGATAAACCAAGAAACGACCGTCAGCAAGATAGACAACCGCCTAAGCCAAAACCAAAGTTTAAAATTGATTTAGACGGCATTGTGGAGTCTGAAGGTGTTTTGGATATGATGAATGATGGATATGGCTTCTTGCGCAGCAGTGATTATAATTACTTAAGTTCTCCGGATGATGTTTACGTTTCGCATTCACAAATAAAAAAATATGGTTTAAAGTCTGGAGATACGATTACGGGTAAAGTACGTCCTCCCAAAGAAGGTGAAAAGTATTTTGCAATGACTACTGTTGAATCTATTAACGGTAAAAAACCAGAAGAAATTCGTGACCGAGTTCCTTTTGATTACTTAACACCTTTGTTCCCTTATGAAAAATTAAACCTTTGTGGAGATGATCCTACGAACATGAGCACCCGTATCATGGATTTGTTTTCACCAATAGGAAAAGGACAGCGTGGATTAATTGTAGCCCAACCCAAAACGGGTAAAACCATTCTTTTAAAGGAAGTCGCTAACGCAATTGCTAAAAATCATCCTGAGTGTTACTTAATGATTGTTTTAGTTGATGAGCGTCCTGAGGAGGTAACCGATATGGAGCGTAGCGTAAATGCTGAAGTGATTTCTTCTACATTTGATGAGCCTGCTGACAAACACGTAAAGGTTTCTACTATTGCTTTGCAAAAAGCCAAACGATTAGTCGAGGTTGGACACGATGTAGTGATATTATTAGACAGTATCACTCGTTTGGCACGAGCGCACAATACAGTTTCTCCTAGTAGTGGTAAAGTATTGAGTGGTGGTGTAGAAGCGAACGCTATGCAAAAACCAAAGCGTTTCTTTGGAGCCGCTCGAAAGGTAGAACATGGTGGTTCTTTGACTATTTTAGCTACTGCTTTGATAGATACTGGTAGTAAAATGGATGAAGTGATTTTTGAAGAATTTAAAGGAACTGGTAATATGGAATTGCAATTGGATCGAAAATTAGCCAATAAGCGAATTTATCCAGCCATTGATATAATTTCTTCTTCTACGCGAAGAGATGATCTCTTGCATGGTAAGGATGTAATCAACAAATTGAACATTCTACGCACCCATTTAGGCGATATGAACTCTGAAGAGGCTATGAACTTTATTCGTCAGCAAATGCGCAACACCAAGGATAATGCTGAATTTTTGGCTACAATGAACAAGTAGTGAACATTTCTTTTTGAAAAAGATGTAAAAAAAACGTAAATTTGGTTTAAACCGCTTTTATGAAACAGTTATACTTTCTTTTTTCTTTATTAATGCTTAGTTCTTTTGCTTTCGGGCAATCGGCAACTTACAGCAACTCAAATGCTATTACGATAGTAGATAACACGACGGCCTCGGTTTATTCGAGCAACATCGCAGTTTCTGGTTTTACAGGAACGGTGAATAATGTCGCGGTTATTATCAAGAATTTTTCTCACGGCGCACCTTCAGATGTAGCTATTTGTTTGGAATCACCTAGTGGTCAAAAATTGCTTATCCAAGAAGCCATGTGGGGAGCGCCAGCTACCGATATAACCTTCATGCTCAGTGATTTGGGAGCTAGCCAAGTAGGTGTTTGGGATTTACCATCAAACGGTACTTATAAGCCAACAGCGAATAATGCACTCGTTAATTTTAATACACCAGGTCCTGGTGCTACTTATAATAATCCAGGTCCTGGAGCTTCAGGTTCTGCGACTATGGCCACGACATTTGCCAATGCAACAGCGAATGGAACATGGCGTCTATGGATAGTAGATGTTAGTGGTGGAGATGCAGGAACTATTAACGGTGGTTGGGATTTGGTAATTAATCCAAATACCGTATTACCAGTAGATTTAGCAGGCTTTGAAACTTCATGTGAATCGAATGATATTCTAAATGTCAATTGGACTACCCATAATGAAGAAAATTCTAAAGACTTCACTATTCAGATTAGCCCGGATGGTTCGTTTTTTGAAGATGCAAAAACGGTAAAGGCTTCTGGGAATTCTCAAATAGAAATGACTTATAAAGCATCTATTGCCAGACCTTATGCAAAAACGTTTGTAAGATTAAAACTTACTGATTTAAATAATCAATCAACTTATAGTGAAGTATTGGATGCCAATTGTGGTTCTAATTTACCAATTGCTGTATCGCCAAATCCTATGGTGGATCAATTTATAATTGATAATCCAAGTGGCGAGTATATGCACTACGTTTTGACCAATTTAGAAGGCAAAATCGTTTTAGAAGGCAATGCAAAATCAGTACACCATCTTGTGACACTTAGTTCAGAAATGGTGAGTGGTGTTTATATTTTAAAAGTAAAATCAGCGAAAGCGGAGAATGTTTTTAAATTAAGAAAGCAATAGATAGAACTCAAAAAGTATTTAAAAAGCAGTGATTACGATCGCTGCTTTTTTTGTAAAAAGCGAATTGCAAATTGTAAGGAAGCTGAAACGGCTAAATTAGAATTAAGTTTACGTCCATACGGTAGAATGAACTTTTTGGTCAGTGTTTTTTCTTCGCTTGATATAGATGTAAAAAAGTATTGTTCTGCTCCTTCTAAAAATCCTGTCGTGGATAATCCTATTTCAGCATTGAAAAGTTTTCGAACATTTTCAGACATTTCAGTGGCCGTTTCCTTGCTAACGTCAGTATGTTTATCCAGTGTTTCTTGTAAAACCCCTAGGACTTTTTGTTTGGATTCAATAGCGTAGGTTACTGTAGAGCCCTTAAAGACAGAAGAAGCGCCACTAAGTGAAACAATATTCGCAGCAATATTTCCTCCTGTACAACTCTCGGCAACCGCTATTTTAAGAGATTCTTTTTTTAACAAGTCAAACAATATCTTTTCTAGCGGTTTGTCTTCATCGCATATCTGAATATCGCTAACTTGATTCTTTAATTCTTCAAAAGTATAATGGAGTGCTTCTTCGTTTTCTTGGGAAGTGCTTAATCGCAACTTAACCATTCCAAAATTTGGGAGGTAAGCAAGACTAATTTTTTCATCTAATTTGTTTTCAAAATCTTGTAATCTATTGGCGATAAATGATTCACCCATGCCGGAAGTAATAATCGTTTTGTGAAGTAAACCTCCCAGTTTAAAATTCTTTTTTAAGGTTGGTATAATTCGTTCGCTTATTAAGTGTTTCATTTCAAATGGAACTCCAGGTAATGAGAAATAAAATTTATTATCTCTTTCGAATTGTAAACCGGGAGCCGTCCCAACAGCGTTAAAAAGCACAGTGCAATTATGCGGAACTGATGCCTGGTCCAGATTGACTTGTAAAATTTCTCTTTTGCGTTGTTCGAAAAATTGTATGATGTGCTTTTCAGTTTTTTCGTCTTTTATTAAATGAGAAGAGAAAAATTTGCAAAGTGTTGCTTTGGTAATATCATCATTTGTTGGTCCCAGTCCTCCTGTTGTAATGATAATTTCACTTAGGCTTTGGGCCTCATTTAAGGTATCAAATATCTCCGTTTCATTATCCGAAATGGCGATTCGTCTCCGTATTTCAATTCCAATTTTATTGAATTCTTGAGCAATCCAAGCTGAGTTGGTGTCAATGGTTTGTCCAATGAGTAATTCATCGCCAATGGTAATTATGGTTGCAGAAATCATAGCTTAAATCCGTCTTTTAGTATTTGAATCATTTTTTCATGCGGCATACATCGTTTTCCAGTGGTACTATCTACAAAAACAAGAGTGACCTCACCTTTGTGGATTAAAATTTTTTCTTCGTTAAAAAATTTATGAAGAAATGTAATAAAGGGCAATTTATCTAAGGACTGAATTTCTGTTTCAATGGATATCAAATTGTCATACAAAGCTGGGCGAAGAAATTTAGAATTGACCTTTACAATGGGCATTTGAATACCGTCATCCTCTAGTTCTTTATAACTATATCCAAAATCTCGGATCATTTCAGCACGGGCTATTTCGTAATACAAGCAATAATTACCGTAATACATAAAGCCCATTTGGTCTGTTTCGCCATAGCGCACTCTTTTTTTAAAGGTATGTTTCATAATTATTCATAAAAAAAGTGCTAACCGAATTAGCACTTTTTGTTTAAAGTATTTTTTTAATTATTGATAAATAAAATCTACAGTGTCTCTAGTGATATGAACCGTTTCACCCGCATCTGTTGCTACAATTATGAGCCTGCAATTGGTAGTTCCCGTACCTGTTATGATTTCTATTCTTTCGTTGAAGCCAATGCCATCTTTCCCTAAAACATCTAAATCACGTTTTAACAGCTTTGTACCATCGGTTATATTATCAATATCTATCGTTACACTGGCTAGTTCTCCTTTTCTAAAACCTGGGTCATGAATATCATTTTTCTCGGATTCTAAATCAGATACTGTTCCGACAATAGCAACATGATTTCCGTATGAATACGTCTGATTTGGGGCAGGTACAGAAATATTTATCGTTGGTGCTATCGTATCTTGACTCGCATTATACAATAAACGATCATTGGTTTCTCTTTTACAAGAAGAAATACTCAATACAGCAGTAGTGAGCAAAAACAGACTCAATATTGGTAAAATTGTTTTTTTCATTCTTTTTGGCTTGTTTACCCAAATATACCAAAATAATTCACTTTGTTTGTAGGAAAGATATTTTTTTTGCACACTTAAAATGACCGACCAGGAAATTATAAATAGAATTGCATTACTGCAGGTAAAAGGCGTTGGTACCTTGAGAGCTAAGAAGTTGATAACTGCTTATGGGTCAGCTACTGCTGTATTCCAAAATAGAAAAAATCCTGGGTTGTCAATTGATTCTATTGGAACTGTTCATTGGAATTCATTGAAAAAATTCTCTGATTTTGGACCGGCTAAGCGTGAGTTAGAAATAATTAAAAAGAATAAAATACAATTTTTAGCATTTGACCAAGATAACTATCCAAGTAAGTTAAAGCGCGCAATTGATTGTCCAGCATTTTTGTTTTATAAAGGAACCGATGCGATTCACAATACTCGTGTAATTTCAATTATTGGCACTCGAGCTTGCAGTGAATATGGCAAATTGATGTGTGAAAAAATTATCGAAGGACTAGCTCCTTACAACCCACTAATTGTTAGTGGTCTTGCCTACGGAATTGATACAACGGCGCATCGAAGTGCTTTGCAAAATAACTTGAATACAATGGGTGTTATGGCAACAGGTTTAGATGCTTTGTACCCCTCTCAAAATAAAAAAATGGCTCATCAAATGTTAGAGCAAGGTGGTTTGCTTACAGAGTATCCTTTTGGTACCAATCCTGATAGAGAAAATTTCCCTACCCGAAATAGAATCGTTGCAGGAATGTCAGATGCTGTAATTGTAATTGAAACTGCAAAAAAAGGGGGTTCAATGATAACGGCAGATTTGGCGTTTTCTTATAATCGAGATGTGTTTTGTATTCCAGGCAAAGTAGGAGAAAAGCGTAGTGAAGGGTGCAATTTTTTGATTAAAAGTTTACGAGGCAATTTAATTACCAGTGCTGAAGATGTTTTGTACAATTTAAATTGGGATGACAGTTTAAAAAAAGATACGCCCCAACGGAAGTTGTTTGTTGACTTGAGTCCCGATGAGCAAAAATTATATGATTGTCTGCAAGGAGCAGGTGGTATGCATATTGACGAATTGTTTATTCGAACAGAAATGCCCATGAGCAAATTGTCTACCATGCTGTTACAATTGGAAATGACCGGAATGGTTCGTTCCATGCCGGGCAAGCAATATCAAGCGGTTTAGCGTTTTTTACCTTGTTTTAGGAAGAATTTAATATCACCATTATTTCATTGATGTCGATTTAACTGATATATTTGCCCGATTTTCAGAACGAAATTTGATATGAAAAATTTACCACTTATTCTTAGCGCACTGGCCCTTATTGGGGTTGGATTCTTGGCCTTTAAAGGAAATGGAAAAAACACTAAGGCTACAACCACTCAGATTGATTCCTCTGGCAAAAAAGTAGAAATCGAATTGTCTAGAATTGCTTATGTGGATTTGGACACTTTAGAATCAAAGTATAAATTATTTGGTCGTAAGAAAGCTGAATTTGAATCTAGAGAAAAGAAAATTGAACGCGAATTGGCATCGAAGGCCAAAGCGTTAGAAGCTTCCTATGTGTCGTTGCAAAAGAAAGCTCAGGCTGGTAGCTTGACGCAAGCCGAAGGAGAAAAGTTGCAGAAAAGCTTGATTAAACGTCAAGAAAATCTTGAGAAGCTCAGAAATAATCAGGCATCTAAACTAATGAAGGACCAAGACACTTTTAATAAACAATTGAAGAAGAAGTTGGACGAGGTAGTTAGTGAGTTTAATAAAGACAATAAATATGATTATATCCTTTCTTATTCAAAAGACGGATCTATCATTCACGTGAACACTAGCTTGGATATTACGCAAGAAATTGTGGACCGTATGAATGCTTCTGAATAGAAATTTAACAACCAATCAAACATTAGAATAACATGAGAAAGAAAATAGTAGCCGGGAACTGGAAAATGAACTTAACACCTGACCAAGGTGTGAGCTTGGTAAACGATATCGTCAAAGAAAAAATAGACCTTAAATACAATCAGGCAGTTGTGCTTTGCCCAGCTTTTACAGGAATTTCTGAAGTAAGCAAATTATTGGCTAATAGTAAGACAAAAGTTGCTCTGGGTGCGCAAAATGTATCCGATAAATCATCAGGAGCTTTTACTGGTGAAGTGAGTGCCGAAATGTTACTGAGCCTGGAGGTGCGTTATGTAATTGTCGGTCATTCAGAACGACGCCAAATTTTTGGTGAGAGTCATGAGTTGTTGCAGAATAAAGTTGACGCAATTTTGGCTTCTAAAATGATTCCTATTTTCTGTTGTGGCGAACCGCTAGCGGTGCGCGAGGCAAATGGTCAAAATGATTATGTGAAAAAGCAAATTGAAGACAGCCTATATCATTTAAATGCTGAGACGGTTTCATCAAATTTAGTGGTGGCATATGAGCCTATTTGGGCTATTGGAACTGGAAAAACTGCAAGTGCTGATCAAGCCGAAGAAATGCATTCATTCATTCGTTCTCTAATAGAACAAAAATGGGGTCATGAAGCCGCTGAAAATGTTTCAATTTTGTATGGTGGTAGCGTAAAGCCTGATAATGCTGGAGAACTATTCGCTAAAGAAAATGTAGACGGTGGATTAATAGGAGGTGCAGCTTTAGATGCTGATTCGTTTATAGAGATTATTAAGAAAATGAACTAAGATATAATCACTTCGGTTACCACATCTTTTTTGTAAAAAGCATTAATCTTTTCGATAATGCTTTTTTTGTTTAAAGAAAGTTCATTTTTTAATGGAGCTATATCCGTTTGAATAATAAGCTTAGCGTTTTCGAGACTCAGTGATTTTGTGTACTTGGCAATAGTATCGCCCATTATTTCTTTCCAATCTTCTTGGATGCCTATTGCCATATAACGTTTCCCCCAACGACTTTCATCGAGCATTTTGCTCACCGCATTACCTAGCGAGAAGTCTTCTTTTTTACTGTACATGAGCGTTAACGGTTTCTATAGTTATTTCGTTATCGGCGAATATTACTAAACGCTGGACGATATTACTTAACTCCCTTATATTACCCTGCCAATCCTTTTTACAAAGTGATTCCACGGCATCTGGTGTAATGCTTATTCGTTTTTTACCTTGCTCCTCACAAATGTGGTCAAGAAAGTAATCGACTAATAGAGGGATATCACTGGTGCGTTCGTTTAAGGTAGGAACCTCGATTACGATAACCCCTAACCTGAAATATAAATCTTTTCGAAAAGTCTCTTTTTCGATTTCAGCTTGTAAATTTTTATTGGTTGCAGCAATTACGCGCACATTAACCTCAATTTCTTTATCTCCGCCGATTCGATTGATTTTTCCTTCTTGCAAAGCACGCAATACTTTAGCCTGAGCATCGGCACTCATGTCGCCAATTTCGTCTAAGAATAAGGTGCCTCCATTGGCTTGTTCAAATTTTCCAATGCTTTGTCTTACAGCACCAGTAAAGGAGCCTTTTTCGTGACCAAATAATTCACTTTCAATAAGCTCCGATGGAATAGCAGCGCAATTTACTTCTATTAAAGGCCCCGAGTTTCTTTCACTTTTTTCATGAAGCCAGCGTGCAATTAATTCTTTACCTGTTCCATTATCACCCAGAATAAGAACTCTGGCATCTGTTGGAGCTACTTTATCAATAGTTTCTTTTACTTTAACTATTTCCTCACTTTCTCCTACTATTTCCTGTACACCATTGATTTTTCTTTTCAGTTGCTTATTATTCGTAACCAGATTTTCATGGTCAATAGCGTTTCGAACGGTAATGAGTAATCGATTCAAATCTGGTGGCTTGGCAATGTAATCAAAAGCTCCTTTGCGCACTGCTTCAACTGCATCATCAGTAGTGCCATGGCCCGAAATCATAATGATAGGAGTGTCTATTCCATTTTCCTTTGCCTTAGTCAGTACTTCCATACCATTCATTCGAGGCATTTTAATATCACAAAGTGCGCAATCATATTTTTTAGCTGATAATAGATTAAAACCTTCTTTGCCATCCTGAGCTTCTTCCACCTTTATTTTTTCCATTTCGAGTATTTCCCGAAGTGCAGTTCGAATGCTTTTTTCATCATCAATAATTAGAACGGTATGAGCCATGTTGTAGTATGAATTGTAGTTGTGGTGAAAATACTGAATATTAAAAACTAAATGTGTCTAATGTTAGTTTTTTATAAAAAATTAAGGTGAGCATTTGCTCACCTTAAAAAATTAGTCTTGGTTATCGCGCCATTCATAGACCCAATTACTTTGAATCATTTCTAAATGGCCTTCATTACATTCTTCTCGTTTGCCCACAAAACCTTCAAGGTCCAAGACCCAATCTCTCAGTTGTGTAAAGCGCACGCGGTATATTTTTCCTTCGCTCATTTCATTACCAAATTTTTCAAAAAGTTTAATGGCAACATCTTCGTAATCATTCCAATGTATGGGTGGTTCAAAATTCATATTCAATTAATTTATTCTCCTAAAATAGTGCTTTGATCGGGTACATGTACTTTTATTTCTCCCTCGCCATCTTCCAGTACACATTGACAACTAAGTCGTGAACTAAGTTTTGGGTTTCGAGCTCTATCAATAAAATCTTCTTCTTTATCACTTAGTTCTTCAATAGAGTTTTCACCTTGTTCGATATACACATGGCAGGTGCTACATGCACAAACACCACCACAATTGTGGCTAATGTCTATCTTATTTTTAAGTGCGATTTCTAATACACTAAAACCAGGCTCTGCGTTTTCAATGGTAATCGGTTCTACTCCTTTCTCTTCGAAAGTGTACTGTATTTTATACATTCTCTTTTCTCTTAAATTTATTCTGCTAGGCGTCTTGCAATGTAACGGGTGCCGCTTTAATTATCTCTTCACTTGCTTCTCCTTTATACTGATCAAAGTTTGAATTAAAAAGGCTAGCTAATTTATTCGCAGTGGCATTATAATCTTTCTTGTCGGCCCATGTATTAGATGGTATTAAAAGCTCGTCTGGGACATCCGGACAGGTAGTTGGCATGGACACACCAAAAATTGGATGTTTCTCGTATGATACAGTATTCAAACTTCCGTTCATGGCAGCTGTAATCATCGCACGTGTATATTTTAACTTCATTCGTTCGCCAACGCCATAAGAACCACCGCTCCAACCAGTATTTATCAACCAAACATTAATTTCGGAGTTTTCTTCAAGTTTTTTACCAAGAAGGTTTGCATATTTAGTTGGATGTAAGGGTAGAAATGCTTTTCCAAAACAAGCGGAGAATGTGACTTGAGGCTCAGTAACACCAACTTCTGTTCCAGCTACTTTGGCAGTATATCCACTTAAGAAGTGATACATAGCTTGTCCCACCGATAATTTCGAAATAGGAGGTAATACACCATAAGCATCGCAGGTCAGGAAGAATATATTTTTAGGATTTTCTCCAACACTGGGCTCTTTGGCATTAAATATATGGTCAATAGGATATGCAACCCTGGTATTCTGAGTGATTGAACAATCAGTAAAATCAACTTCATTGGTACCTTCTTTAAAATTGGTATTTTCTACCAAAGCACCTGGCTGAATCGCCTTGAAAATTTGAGGTTCTTTTTCTTCGGTTAAATCAATGCATTTTGCATAACAGCCGCCTTCAAAATTAAACACTGAGCCTTGATCCCAACCATGTTCATCATCGCCAATTAATTTTCTTTTGGCATCTGCACTTAAAGTAGTTTTACCTGTGCCACTTAGTCCAAAAAATAACGAAACATCGCCACTTTCACCTTCGTTAGCAGAACAGTGCATACTTAGTACATTATGATCATGCGGTAATGTGAAGTTCAATACACCAAAAATTCCTTTTTTCATTTCACCGGTATAAGCTGTACCACCAATCAGAATCATTTTTTTAGTAAAATTCACAACCGTAAAGTTTTCTTGTCGGGTGCCATGAAGCGCAGGGTTTGCCTCAAAACTGGGGGCTTGAATAATGACCCATTCAGGTTCTTGAGAACTTATTTCATCTGCCGTCGGACGTAAAAAAAGATCATTACAAAATAAATTAGCCCATGGAGTTTCATTAATTACTCTGATGTTTAATCTATGTTTTGGATCAGCACATGCATAAGCATCTCTTACATAAAGCTCCTTACCACCGAGGAAAGCTGTAATATCTTCGTATATTTTATCAAAATGATCAGGTGATATAGAAAAGTTAATATCACCCCAATCAACCGTTTCGGACGTAATGTCATCTTTTACAGTAAATTTATCTTTAGGCGAACGGCCTGTAAATTTACCAGTATTTACAGCAAGAGCTCCTTGACTGGTCAGTTGTCCTTGACCTAGTTCTACTGTTTTGTCTGTAAGTTCTTGTGGGGATAGATTCCAATGAATCGAAGAGGCCTGTATCCCTAGGTCACCCAATGAGGCATTAGGGTTTTTTGTTCCAAATTCTTGCATATTTGTTATAAAAATTAGAGAGGACAAAGATAATGCTATTTGACTAACGGACCGACAAATAAATGTACATTTCGAAGTCGTAAAAGGTGGAAAACTATTTTCAAATTAAGTTATAGTATGATTATTTTATTTAGATTGTTTTTTTGTTACTTTGTAATCAAGTATTAATAATTATGAAAAAGATATATTTATCAATTTTGGCAGCATGTTTCCTTTTTGCTGCTTGTAACAACGCTCCTGAGGGAGAAACGGCTGAAGTAGCTGAAGAAGAAACTGTAACCACTGAAACACCTTCAGGTGAAGCATATAACATTGCTGACGGAAGTATGATATCCTTTTATGGTGCAACACCTACTCATGGACAAAATGGTGATTTCCCAATCTCAGCAGGAGCTATATATGTAGAAGATGGAAATGTTAGTGGTGGAAATATCAGTGTGAACTTGAATGACATGGTAGTAACCAGTGAAGGTTTGCCTGATGAAAAGAAGGCTGATTTGAAAGGGCATTTACTAGGTGAGGACTTTTTTAATGCTGAAGCTAATGGTGATGTAACTTTTCAGATTACAAAAGCCGAAGTTTTGGAAAATGATGATAATAACACGCATACAATCAGCGGGAATTTAAAAATGAACGGTAATACCAATAATATTAGTTTCCCAGCAAAAGTAGAAATCGCCGAAGGCGCAGTATCTGCGACGGCTGAATTTGTAATTAATCGTAAGGACTGGGGAATGTCATATAAAAACGATGAGTCCTTAGGCGATGATTGGATTTATGATGAGGTGAAAATGAGTTTTAATATTTCGGCGGCTAAATAAAGTTGTTAGAACATAAAGTAAAAATCGGTGGTTAAACAATCACCGATTTTTTTTATGCTAATAATTGATAGGCAATAAACGCTGAACCATAGGCTAAAACTAACATATACGTAAATTGAAAAACTACATATTTCCACTGACCCGTTTCTTTTTTTACAACAGCTAACGTACTCATACATTGCATGGCAAATACATAGAATAACAAAAGTGAAAGCGAAGTGCCCCAACCATATCGATTATCACCATCAGGTGTTTTTTCGCTTCGCAGCCTATCTACAATAGTCTTTTCATCATTATTTTCAATACTATAAATACTCGAAAGAGTTCCAACAAAAACTTCTCGTGCAGCAAATGAGCTTATCAACGCAATGCCAATTTTCCAATCGTAACCTAGCGGTTTGATTGCTGGCTCAATAAATTTACCGGTATAGCCCAAATAAGAATACTCCAATTTTATAGATTCAATCGTTTGGTTTGGAAATTTTGAAGATTGATCCGCTAGAAATTTGTCACTTTTAGGACTCCAGTTGGCCAAAAACCAAAGTGCTAATGCTACCAGAAAAATTATTTTACCTGCTTGAACAACAAAAGTTTTTGTTTTATTGTAAACGTTGATAAAAATACTTTTCCAATTGGGTTTTCTAAAAACGGGTAGTTCTAATACCCAATTAGGATTGCTAGGAGCTTGGCTGTATTTATTTATTATAAAAGCAAGCACTAGTGTAGCAATCACTCCCAACAAGTACAATAACATAAGAAATAATCCTTGCATACCAAAAAAAGTTCCAGTATCTGTTGGGAATAAAACGGCGATTAAAATTACGTAAACTGGGAGTCTCGCACTACAAGTCATAAGTGGTAGCGTTAGTATGGCTGTTAAGCGCTCTTTAGGGTTTTCAATTATTCTAGTACTCATTATTGCCGGTATGGCACACGCCCAACTTGATACTAACGGAACAACGCTATGCCCGCTCAGGCCAAATTTCTTAAGAAAAGCATCAGAAATAAAAGAAATACGAGATAAGTAACCCACTTGCTCTAGAATTCCGATAAGGAAAAATAAAATGGCAATTTGAGGAATAAAAATGAGAACGCCACTCAGTCCAGGAATGATAGCATTCGAAACTAAATTTTGTAACCAAGGGGTTGTTATGCGATTTTCAGCGAACGAGGCTAATTCAGCAAACGCACTATCAATCCATTCCATTGGGAAACTAGAAAAGAAGAATACTGATTGAAAAACTAAATATAGAGTTATGAAAAATATTAGTAAACCCCAAATAGGGTGTAACAGAATGTTGTCCCATTTGTGTGTGTTGGCTAGATATTGTTCATCGTTTTCAGTTTGAACATTAGAATTAATTATGGGCAACAGAATTTTTTGTCTTCGATTGTAATCTGACTCCCAATTCTCTTTTTGGGTCTTCGCTTGAAGGAAGTCAATGTAATTATTTTCGAATTGTCCATTTTTAAACTCTTCATAATTACTACGACAAATTGTATTGGGAATTTGAGAATTACCATGAGCTATTAGTTCTTTTAATTTATCAACTCCTTCCCCTTTTCGTGAGTTTAGTAATACAATAGGGCACCCCAATTGTTTTTCTAATCCTTCTTTGTCGATTTCAAGTTTATTCCTTTTCGCTTCATCTATGAAGTTAATTACCAGGATCATAGGTGTTTGTAAATCAGCTATTTGAGAGAACAAAACGAGGCTGTCAAATAGTTGCATAGCATTCGCTACAAAAACAATTGTTTGTTGCTTTTGAGCCGCTTTGATGATTTCTCCTTTCGAAATAATTTCTTCGGGCGAGCTTGTGTTCAATGATTGAAGACCGGGAATATCAATGACATCTGTACCATCCGTTTTGCCTTTTAAAACTTCAATGGTTACACCTGAATAGTTTCCCACTTTTTGGTTCAAGCCGGTTAGTTGATTAAACAGACTGGTTTTACCAGCATTGGGTTTCCCGACTAATAGAATATTATTTAGCTTATTTTGATGCATTCTAAATTCTTAAAATCCTCTTGACGTACGGAAAGTATTTTTTGCCGAATGGTAAAATTTACTAATTGAGAGAAGCGCGGGCTGTAATTTACTTGGATAACAGATCCGATAGAAATATTGTGACTTAAAAGAAACGACCGAAAGGAATGTCCGCCTCTAATTTCTACAATTAAGTATCGCGCGTTTGCTTCAAGATGTAAGTCACCCATGCGTTTGATTAATCCGTAAAAATAGGATTCATATCTTTTTTAGATTATACAATTCAGGAAAAGAATTAGTTAGTTTTTGATTAGAACCATATAGAACTATTGTTGTATCAGTCATTAGGGCATGGTGTTTTGATTGTAATAAAGTTGTTAAGTAAAACTTCAAAAAAATGTTGAAACTGAATTTTTTGCCCTAATTTCGGCGCTGTAATGAATAAACCCCTCTTTTCACTGGTTTTATTGTTGGCTCTTAGCGTTACTAGTTCGGCTCAGAATATTTTGATTAAAGATTTAGAAGGAGGCAAACCGAGTAAGAAAGAATCTAGAGAATCAAATAGCGATGCAGATGATGATTATATCAGCGAAAACAATTTTGTCAAGCTTGATTTAGGAGGATTGTTGCGCGGTCGGGTTGGGCTGTCTTATGAAAGACAATTTATGAATCGCTTCGGGGTAGAATTGTCGGTTGGAACTATTTTATGGCAAGACGTTATGAGCTTTGGCGCCAATCCATTTGCAAGCTCTAGTGATACGTTGGTGACGTATAAAGATTACCAAGATTATAATGAGTTTAATCCTGATTTTTCTAACTTGTTTTTTGGTGCCGCTTTTAGAGTTTACACAAATGATCAAGAAGGGTATTATGATTATTTTTCTTTATACCGATTTTTTGCGGGGATAGAAATAAATAGTTTCAAGCAGAGTTATGTTATGTCAAGTGATCAATTTAATAATCATACGGATAGTCGCATTTTGGGAGTTCAAAATTTTTATACTGGCGTTCAAGTTGGTTATTTGGTAGAGTCGGATTACAATGCTACCTGTCAAGAGTTTTATTTAGGTGTTGGTTTAAATAATCGCCTGGCTGATGAACTTGTGTATGATGAGTACTTCAATGGTCAAAATTATTTTTCAGGCTATTTTGCTAAGAAAGAAAAACAAAAATATTCAAGCCCTTACTTTACCCTGGGCTATAAAATAGGGTTGAAGTTTTAAATAAATATTTCCTTATGAAAAAAATAATAGTTCTTATTTGTCTTCTATTAAGCGTGCAAGTTTATGGTCAAGATTTAAAATTAAAATGGTCGCCCAAAATAAAATTTGATAATAAAGGCATGGGCGATTTTGAAGAATTTGTGGGCGCCAACGAAAATTATGTTTACGCTAAATACGAAAACACCTATGTGAAAGGTAAAAAAGTATATTTAGTTGCTTTTGATAAATCGACTATGCGCAAAGTAGGTAAATCTCGTATTTTTTCTACATCTAAAAAGCGAAAAGGAAGACAGTATGAACGAACCGTTGTTACCAAAGAAGCTATCTATGTAGTCTATAAGGATGATGCCAAGGGTTCAGAAAAAATGTATGTGGCGGCTTACTCGCCAACATTACGCAGGTTGGCTTCGCCCAAAATGGTTAAAAGAATTCAAACATCCAAGAAGCGAGGTTCGCAGTTTAGAAGTTCTATTGTTGCGCGCAGTAATTACAAGGCAGGGAATAATATTTATATCTTGGCGGAGCAAGAATCTCTGAAAGATGAAAGTACTAAGTTGGAATATTTGGTTTTAAATGAAAAATTAGAAACAGTTAAAGACGATGTAATTGAATTGCCTGTTTTAGCATTACGAAATAGTACATCAAAAGTGGGAAGATATTCCATTGAAGAGGATGGTAAAATATATTCTACATTTAAAATCATTCCAAGTAAAGCTGAGCGTAGAAAAAAGAAACGAGCTTTTGTTCTTCTTAATATTGTGGACCCAATGAATAATGAATTGGTCACGTTGCCAGTGAAAGCTGAAGGCAGAGATGTAATTGATTTTTCTTTTGCTGGTGATAAGCAGGGCACCTTAAAGATATTTGGTTTTTATGCGGATTTAGACCGCAAAAAAAGAACGCATGGTATTGACGGTGTTTTTAGCTCGATATTAAATACCAGTTCTGGAGATATTACAAATTCTAAATTTACTCCAATTTCGAGCAGTATGCTTGGCCAGTTGTTTAAAGATCGAGTGGACAAAAAAACGGTAACCAGAAAAAAGAAAAAGAAGAATAGAGATAGAACACTTTCTGGTAATTATGAAATAGAAGCTTACGATATGGCAGACGATGGTTCGATTACCATGTTCTGTACTCACGAATATAATTATGTCGTAACCACTTATACTCGGAATGCCAATGGAGGTGGAACAACGCAAACAACGCCTTATTGCCAACAAACAAATGTCACGGCTATTAAATTTAATGTAGATGGAACAATGGATTGGATAGAAAATATTCCTAGGTCTATCACCTATCTTGGACACTATATTGATGATATCTCGGTGGTAGAAACGAGTGATAAATTCGTAGTTACCTATGGTTCAGGTTTTCAGGAAGAGCGTAAAAAAGGCTTATTTAAAAGACGTAAAAGAAGAAAGGATATGGATGATGCTATCGAGTATGCCAGTTTTGCAAAAGCCGATGGTTCGTCGAAGAAAAATACCTTGGTAGTGTATAAGAAAGGAACTGATAAAAGGAAAAAGAACTTGTTCAATCCTGCAAAGATTCAGGCCTATAATGATCGTTTTTATCTGAATGGTTCCAATCTAAAACAGCGTCCTGGAATTGTAGCGGCTAGTTGTATTACGGCGCCTATTTGTATTGGATGCGGTATTTATTACCTTACTATGCGCAGTGGTAGCTTGTTTAAAGGGTATAATCAGTTTGCCGTTATCGAACCGATTAAGTAATTCTTACTTAAAGTTAATAGGGTGGTCGAGTAATAATTGATTGAATTGATTGTTATAGAGCTCCATTTTTCTGGATAGTTTTTTATGTCCTTTTTTGGGTTTAAGTTTTTGAGTGAAACGAATGTTTCCCATATAGAACCTAGATAGTAAAAGTCCTGTTACGCCCAAAGCATTTCCATAGAGATTGTTTTTGAATAAGCTATAGGCCAAAAACGCACTACCTCCATTTAATGCTAATGATGTGAGCCCTTTATCAAAATGTCCTTTCAGCATCATTCCAGATCCCGGTACGATGGCAGAGGCTATCGTATATCCTTTTTTTTGAGCCATCAGCGCATTTCTGCTCTGATAATCTGACATGAAATTTTTTAATTCAGGATTTGTAATATTGCTGCCAACTTCATTTGAAAATGATTCATATTGTGTGGCGACCATGAAGTATAATAATTGTGCGGCCAAGGAAGTGTCTTGGGTTATTTCAAAATAACGTCGGGCATAAACTAATTCGGGTCCTTTCTTTTCAAGTAAGTTACAAATGGCGCTATTCCAATAGAAATCACTGCGTTTGGTTCTACTTAAATAGCTTGGATCTATTCGGTTGATTTCTTTTAAACAACGATCTATTTCCACATTTGTAGAACTGAGCAATTGATTCAATTTTGCAAAGGAAATTACAGTTTTTACACTGTCGGATTTTGACAAAAAGAATTGCTTCTCTTTTTGCCAAAGAGTTTCCCCGAACTGAGCATTAGTTTTTACACTAAAACTTACTAGGGTAAAAATCACTAATGTAGTAATTCGAAGCATCTAAATATAATTGATTTTTAGTTTCACTTTTATAATGTTGTATGTCCTTGTAGCTGCCATATACATTGGCTGCATAAAACACGCCAGCAATAATCATATTGGTAATGCTGAGGGCGTGTTTAGGGCCTAGCTGATCAATACTCTCATACGTTTGATACATCAGCATACCACTGGTAAGAAAACTGGCAACAAATCTTCTTTTCTTGCCGGCATATAACTTACCCAGTCCGGGCACGATAGCAGATAGTGCGCCGCCTAATATTGGATTCTTGTTAGAAGCTTTTTTAAATGAAGTATAACTGGACAATATAGGCGAGGGAATAGAAGAGGAGTTTATTGATTCGTTTGCTTCAACCCTTAGGTATAATTGCATAATAGAATTTAACCGTTCAGATGTTTTTTGATTTTTAATTTCTGATAACCATTTATCTCTATATTGTTTTCTTCCTAAAAAATAGGCGGTAGCATAAGTTGTTCTATTCGAATCTGATAAATAAGAACTTGCGCATTGTTTATAATTTATAAAAAAAAGCGAATCTTCACGATAACGAAGATTAGAATTGCAGGAATAAATTAATGCGGTATTTGGTTGTAACGAAAGAGAATTTAAATACGCCTTCTCTTCGGATTGCATTCTGTTTTTGTGCAGGTGTTCAATGAATTGGTCATTGACTTGAGCCATGCTCGTTTTAGCAAAAAACAGAATTAGAATAAACGCTATTTTATTCATGACTGAAGGCATTTATTATTTTCATGTCTTGATTTACTTGTTGCTCGGTATGATACTCATAGTTACGTGGCACGCAATTCGTGTATTGGTTTAGCCCAAGGAGAACTCCTTTGAACCAACCATGATGCGAGATGCCTAGTTTCATATGTTGCGAACAGCTAATTTGATAGCTACAAGAAGTTTGCAATTGCTCGGAGATAATGTTTTGATAAAAATATAATAATGAACTACTGAAGATATGAGAAGGATTTAATCGGTTGCTGGTGCGTTTAACTACTTTCCGTTTTTCTCGTATACCCAATGAGGGTGGGGTAAAAATCTCTTTATGAACAAAATTTTTAATTAACTGATCTTGTGCATTAACTGTTGCAATGCTACTAAGGAAAAGGCCAATTAGTAAAAAATGTTTTTTTATCATCAAAGTATAATAGTAGGTACTAAGGTACATTGTAAGAGATAGAAAGGATCATTTGAATTAGTGAAATGGGAGTTTTTCTAAATGCGATCTCACCAAACTTTTAATTCACTTTTATAATTTTGTTTGACTTATTTGGGTTTACAAAGTTTCCTGCACGTTTGTATTTTGGTTCTATAACAGTTTTGCCAGTTTCGTCAATAAAACCCATTTTGCCATTTTGTTCAATGACAGCAAAGCCATTTTTGAAACTAAGTCCATTATCAAACTGAGGTTCGATGACAACCTTTCCGGTAGTATTCATGTAGCCAATTTTGCCATTTTTGTCTTTGAAAGCAATTCTTTCTTCACTACACGCTCTAACACCCAAAACGTCTTTGTAATCAATGGCTAATTCGCCTTTCTTATTAATAAAGCCCCAGTTGCCATTTTTTTGAACTGCGCAAAGCCCATTAGAAAAGTTTCCAGCATTTTCAAACTTTTGGTCAAATGGCTTATTGCCTTTTGAGTCTATAAAGAAATAAGAAGTGCCCGTTTTTACTCTGGCTAAGCCATCTGAAAAATTACCAGTAGATTCGAATTTAGCTGGGATTACAATTTCGCCATTTGTATCAAAAAAACCGTTTAGTTTAGTATCAGAATCAGTGAATGAGGCCAGCTGTTCACTAAACGGACTGATAAAATATTTATACGGGAGCTCTATTTGCCATTGGCCTTTTGTATTTACGTATCCAACTTTTTTTTCTTTTTCTATCACCGCGGGAATAAGTTCATTTTCGCATTCGCCCAATACAGTAAAACCTGAGGCAACAATTTTGCCTTCAGCATTTAATAACTCTTTGGTCTCATTATCGTTTATTACAATTGCCACCTTATTAAAGAATGACATCGGGCTAGTAGAAAAGAAACCATCAAATTGTTTTTTATTAGTTACATCAATGAAATAATACTTGCCACCAAGTACGCCTTGCACGAAACCATTATCCCTATTGCCTCCCTCATTAATACAAGCAACTCCGTCAGAAAATGTTCGTGCCAAAGGGTATTGTGGTTTGATAATGTATTCCCCGGATGTATTGATATATCCATATAGATTGTCATCCAAAACCATGGCGATCAAGTTGTTTTTACTTGAATCTGAAGCCTGTTCGTTTTTACAAGAAAAGAATAAAAGAACGACAAGACAATAAAGAATAATCTGTTTCATCTTTTAAAGATAGTGCCTTATTTTAATTGTCGAAATGTTTACCCCAAAGCCGCTTCCAACGCAACATTGTAAGGCTGCACATAATCTTCTATTCGCTCCCAACCTTCATCGTCTATTTTGATGTCACCGCTTGTTACAGCACCAATTTTCTCAAAATTAATATTAACTAATGCTCCTTCAAATTCACTTTGCTTATCAGCAGAAACAGAAACAATAATACGTGATTGACTTTCGCCAAATAAGAAAGCATCTTTTCGAATGTCTTCTTTGCAAGAAATATCAAAACCTAAATTTCTTTCTTTGGCACTTTCAATTAATGAAACAAATAATCCTCCATCACTTACATCATGCGCGCTATTTATTTTTTTATTTGCTACCAAATCTCGCACTGTTTTTTGAATAGTAAACTCTTCTTCCAAGTCAAAGTGTGGAGTTGGGCTATGTTTTACATTGTGAATATTATATAAATACTCTGAGCTATTAATGTCGTTTCTTGAAGTTCCTAGGATATAAATTAGATCACCTTCATTCTTGAAATCAAGCGTCATGCGCGATTCAATATTTTCTAATAATCCAATCATTCCAATCGTGGGCGTTGGATAAACGGCACCGTCAGGACTCTGATTATAAAAACTTACATTACCACCAGTCACCGGCGTATCAAATTTCACGCACGCTTCGCTCATACCTTCCAATGCTTTCACAAATTGGAAGTAAACTTCTGGGTTATAAGGATTGCCAAAGTTCAAGCAATTGGTGACAGCCAATGGCAAGGCACCCGTGCAAGAAATATTACGAGCACATTCACTGACGGCTATTAAACCACCTTGTTTCGGATTGGCATATACAAATCGACTATTACAATCTACACTCGCAGCAATTCCTTTGTCAGTTCCTTTTACTTTCAGCATGGCCGCATCGCTGGGTGCATTGGTGCTGGCATTTGCAGTTCCTACCATGCTATCGTATTGATTATAAACCCATCGCTTACTACAAATATTAGGTAAGGCAAGCATTTTTTTTGCAATAGCTTTTAAGTCTGTAGGTTCTTCAATTTGGTCAATGCTAAAGGCATTAATCTGCGCCATATATTTTGGCTCAGCATATTCTCTGTCATATACCGGAGCGCCTCCACCTAAAACTAAATGATCAGCACTCATGTTGGCTACTAATTCTCCGTTGTGATAAAATTCAAGATTATCACCTTCTGTTACTTCTCCAATTTGCTCACAGTGAATGTCCCATTTATCAAAAATGCGAATCATGTCCGCTTCATGTCCTTTTTTTACAACCACTAGCATACGCTCTTGACTTTCGCTACAAAGCATTTCCCACGCCAGCATATCGTCTTGGCGGGTAGGCACTTTGTCTAAATCTATCTTCATGCCATGCTCGCCCTTAGCACTCATCTCACTGGTACTACAAGCAATGCCAGCCGCACCCATATCTTGCATGCCCACAATGCAGTCGGTTTCTAACAATTCCATGCAGGCTTCCATTAATTTTTTTTCTTGAAAAGGATCGCCCACTTGAACGGCTGGCAAATCTTTTGCACTGTCTTCGTCAATATCTGCACTAGCAAAAGAAGCACCGCCAATGCCATCCTTACCCGTATCACTACCTACGATGAAAACAGGATTCCCAACGCCATAAGAAATAGCTGAAAGGGTTTTTCCCGCTTGGGCTATTCCCACACTCATAGCATTAACCAATGGATTGGTGCTATAACTTTCGTCAAAAAAAGTTTCACCTGCCACAGTGGGTACACCAAAACAATTTCCATAATGACCAATACCACTAACCACACCTTTCAATAAGTGCTTGGTTTTAGCATCTTCTAATTTTCCAAAACGAAGTGAATTTAAAGTAGCAATTGGACGAGCGCCCATAGTGAAAATATCACGATGAATTCCACCGACGCCCGTAGCGGCTCCTTGGAAAGGTTCAATAGCCGATGGGTGATTGTGACTCTCTATTTTGAAAGAGCAAGCCAAACCGTCGCCAATATCAATTAAACCGGCATTCTCTTCACCCGCTGCGGCTAAAACTCGGTTACCTGTTTTGGGCAGTTTTTTTAAATACTTAATGGAGTTTTTATAACTACAGTGTTCGCTCCACATTACGCTGTAGACGGCGGTTTCGGTGAAGTTTGGAGTGCGCCCATAATGAGCTTTCATCATTTCAAATTCGTCTTCGGTTAGACCTAATTGCTTCGCTTGTTCGAGTGTTGCTTCCATGGAAGTGCAAAGGTAGTGAATAGTGAAAAGTGAAAAGTGAAAAGTGAAAAATGTTTTGGTTTAGGGGATAATTGGTGAATAGTACTTCTAACATCAAGTGAATAGTATAATAATTGTCCTCCGCTGGAACTTTATACAGCCAAAGCGGTAAAGGGTAGGGAGGTGGATAGTATTTTTACCTCCAATGCAAAAAAATATACTCATAGCAGAAAGCGGTAGTACCAAAACGGATTGGGTTCTAATCGGAGAAAAAAGAAATCGAAGATTTAGCACACAAGGTTTGCACCCCTATCTACAAGGTGTGAATGAAATAAGCTATATCCTAGAAAACGAATTGAAATTGAATCCAAAACGAACGAAGGTGGAAGCAATATATTTTTATGGTGCAGGGGTGAATAGTAAGGACAGTAAAAAAGTTATTCTCAAAGCCTTACAATCATTTTTTGACACTAAGAAAATTTTCACTGAGGGCGATTTGTTAGCGGCTTCGCGCGCTACCTGTCAAACCGAAAAAGGAATTGCTTGTATTCTGGGAACCGGTAGTAATTCCTGTTTTTATAACGGAAAAAAAATTACGACTAAGTTGCCATCGCTTGGTTACATATTAGGAGACTATGGAAGCGGAAATCATATTGGACGTAAATTATTACAATATTATTTTCAAGGTATCATGGATAAAGATTTGGCGAATGAGTTTAAAAGCATGTTTGATGTAGAGTTAGAAACGATACTTAATAATATTTATCGCAAACCATTTCCGAATCGGTATCTAGCTCGTTTTGCAAAATTTGCATTAGAAAATCGAGGGCATTATATCATAGAAAATATTGCGGAAGATTGCCTGAATGATTTCTTTATTAATAATCTGTTGCAGTATAAACAGATTCATAAAGTGCCAATACATTTTAGTGGTTCAGTTGCTCATTCTTTTCAGGACGTAATCAAACAACTTTGTTTTCAATATGAGATTGAATTAGGAAAGGTTGTAAAACGTCCGATTGGAGAGCTGGTGAAGTATCATAAGGCATTATGATAGCTTGATCAGTGGGGACGCTGACTACCGCATGAAGGAAGTAGTAATTTACTGTGACAATACATTCAATAAGATTTCGTAATTTTATAAGCATTCAGCTATTTATGAAAAGATTATTTCCTCTTTTTCTGATTTTCTTTCTTTCAAGCTTTGGTTCGTTTGCTCAAAGTTCAACCTTGTATTGGAATAAAGTCATGCTTGGAGATGGCGTTAATTTAGCATCGGGTATTAATGATATTGTAATAGATCAGAATGATAATTATTATACATTACATGCATCGGGCTTTTCTTATTTTATTGATACCGTTGCCACAAGTTATAGTTCAGATGGTCTCGTGCTCACTAAATTCAATAGTGATGATCGAGCGATATGGTCAAAGTATATTTCTGAGACTATTTCTTGCAAATTGGTACTAGATAATTTTGGACATCCCAACTTAGTCGGATTTTATCAAGATTCATGGAATATTTTAGGAACAACCATTTATGCACAAGGTGGGATAGATGGTTTTGTGGCTAAGTTAGATAGTAATTGTAATCTAGTAAAGTTGATTGCAATTGGTGGAGCTTGCGATGATATTGTAAGTGGATTATGTTTTGATGATGACAATGCTTTTTATGTAACGGGTATGACTGGAGTTTATAGCTCTAACCAAAACTGTTCCACTGTTTTGGGAAATGACTCTTTATTAATGGTTACCAAAAAACAGTTTTTAATAAAATATGATGGGTTAAACAATGCGCAATGGACAAAACTTTATAATACTTCAGGCTCTGTTCCTGGAGAGGTTGCTTCTATTGGCTCTAAAATTGTTGTTTCAGGAATTATAAATCATAATAATTCGCAATTCACGGTTGATACAGTTACAGTTAATATTCATAATGGACAAGACAAGGTGGCTGCCATTTGGGATGTTAGCAAAAATGGGCGTACAACATGGATTAAAGTAGTGGGCTTAACCTCACCACCTCCAGCAGGAGGCAAAGCTGGCGGTGGTTGGCGAGCTGATATTTATTTTGGTGGAATTAAAGCCAATACGAATAGTGTTTTTCTCAATTTGCCCATATTTTCAGATTTGGGCGTTACTGTCAATGTTCAGGGGCATAAATATTTTGATATTTTTAATTGTAATACTAGTTCTACTTCAAGCCGAAAAACCAATCTTTTTTTAAGGAATCAAAGATGATGGAAGGTTTCTTTTTTCTACTTTAAATCAGAATATGACTTCTAACTCGAGCTCTCTTGCTTTTAGGAACGGTGGTTATGTTTGTCCAAGAACTTTTTCTAGTTCTTATCAGCCGTACATATTTGCAAACGATACATTTGCAAGTGTTTATAATGAATTTGAATCTATTGAGTTTTATGATTCATTAAGGAATGAAGAACAAAAACTAACCTTAGATTTTTCTACTCAAGGATTAAAAAAAATAGCCGTAAATTCTAAGGGAGAAGTTTATATGACTGGCTTGATTGGCACAAGTGCTTGGAGTGGTTTTTGGTTCGGGGGAATTAATGTGCAAAATAATTGGGGCATGAAGTACTTTGTAGCCAAAGCATCTTACCAACCTATTTTCCCGTTAACCACATTAGACTTGATTGGAGAGCCGCTTACGAGCTACCCGAATCCTACAAATGACTTTTTTTACATAGATTTTTCAAGTACTAAACATACCAGTTTTGAAGTTTACAATAGTGCTGGACAAATAGTGCTTTCTAAAGAATTTGAAAAACTAGAAGTTATAAAGTTGGAGGTATCGGAATTCAATTCAGGTTTATATTTTTATAGATTAAGAAATAGTAATAAAACGTTTTCTGGTAGTTTTATTAAAAAATAAGAGTAACCTCATTAAACGTATCTCGGTTAGGTGCAATCTGCGCTAGAGGGGATTTACGCTGCCGCACGGTCCCTGATAATACAAATCCGCCGAGTGCTTTTAAGGACACTCGGCGTAGGAAAAGAGTTTTCTTTTGTTATAATGATATTTTGAATAGCTCCATTTTTTCTTATGGTGCTTATCGCTTTATACACCTTGTTCTAAACTTTTTTTTTCAAAAAGTTGATTCATATTTTTAAATGCTTTAAACTCAAGAGCATTATTCTCTGGATCTAAAAAAAACATAGTGGCTTGCTCCCCAACTTCTCCTTTAAAACGAATGCAGGGTTCGATAATAAAAGTTATATTTTTCTTTTGCAATTTCTTGGATAATTCAGTCCAGATATCCCAGTCTAATACAACGCCAAAATGAGGTAAGGGTACATCATGTCCATCCACTGGATTGGAAATTTGATTCGTTGAAATATCTTCACTTGGTTTTTGATGAATGACCAATTGATGACCGAAAAAGTTAAAATCAACCCACTTTTCGGAGCTCCTGCCTTCTGAACATTCTAATATTTCTTTGTAGAATTTTCTACAAATAGCTAAGTCTTTAACGGGTATCGCAAGATGAAATGGGTTTAGATTCATTGTTTTATATTGTTTATATCGTACCGTCAAATATAATTAAATTATTGATGATACAGAGTTGGAATACCTATGGCTGTTTGTCTTCGGTTAGACTTGCTAGGAACATTTTTTTTTGCGTAAAAAAAGTCATCGGCTTGGTGTGGGGGGGAGGAGGTGCTTATGCCTCCGTGTCCTCTTCGGGAGACCCGGCAGGGAAGGAATTAACCTAGCGTCTAATGTTTACGGCTAACTAGGAATAAATTAAGGGTATAATATTTTACCCAACTTTTCGTAATCTCCATTTTGACCAAAGTTGTCTGTATTGGCTTTTGTTCCTCTAATGATATGCGCATTACAACCTAAACAAACTTTTGCCAAGCCAACTGTTTTACCCTTTTTCTTAAAAACAAGAACATCACGGTACACATAAATGCAACTATAAGCGATAGATTCAAATACGGGTTTCTCAACAAAGAGCGCATTAATTTTAGAAAATTTGTTTGGACTAACTGTCTTCTTTTTAAATCCAACCTTGGATAAGTCGGATAAAAAAGTAGGGTCGCTAATTGAAGTTGGTTCATCTTCTAATATAATTGTACGGCGCAATGAATCGATTGGACTCAATGCATCATTCGTCATGAGGTCCTCTTCTGCAACATCGGGATTAGAGTAATGGATCAGTTCGTCGTAGTCAAAAAAAACTTCACCGTTTAATAGGCTACACCCTGTAAAAAAAATATTTGAACAGCAAATGAACATAAGTTTAAACCATATACTGCGATTAAATTTCATGCCTACAATAGTGTTTACTTAAAAGCATTCAGACCAGTAACATCCATACCCGTAATCAACAGGTGAATATCGTGAGTACCTTCATAAGTAACTACACTCTCTAAGTTCATCATGTGGCGCATAATAGAATACTCGCCTGTGATACCCATACCACCATGCATTTGTCGTGCTTCGCGGCAAATGTTTAGGGCAATCTCGCAAGAGTTCCGCTTTGCCATACTTACTTGTGCGGGTGTTGCTCGGCCTTCGCTCATCAGTTTGCCTAATCGCCAAACGAGCAATTGTCCTTTGGTAATTTCGGTAATCATTTCAGCTAGTTTCTTTTGTTGCAACTGAAAACCTGCAATTGGTTTTCCAAACTGCTCACGCTGCATAGTATATCGCAAGGCGCTATCATAACAATCCATAGCGGCACCTAAAGCACCCCAAGCAATTCCGTAACGCGCTTTGCTTAAACATCCCAAGGGGCCTTTGAGGCCTTTTACATTCGGGAAAATATTTTCTTTAGGCACTTTTACATTATCAAAAACTAACTCACCCGTACAACTTGCGCGCAAACTCCACTTACCATGAATCTCGGGTGTAGTAAATCCTTCCATGCCACGCTCTACAATTAAGCCGCGTACAATGCCTTCTTCATCTTTTGCCCATACTACCGCAACGTCAGCTTCAGGACTATTGCTAATCCACATTTTAGCACCGTTCAGTATTACATGATCGCCCGCATCTTTAATGTTGGTAATCATACTTCCTGGGTCACTACCGCTATCCGGTTCAGTCAGTCCAAAACAACCGAGCATTTCGCCCGTGGCTAGCTTCGGTAAAAACTTTTTCTTTTGCTCCTCGCTACCATACGCATGGATAGGGTACATAACCAAACTACCTTGCACACTTGCCGTAGATCGCATGCCGCTATCGCTTCGCTCAATCTCTTGCATCATAATACCAT
>CAYMFF010000015.1:43404-49133 GCA_964389575.1 uncultured Chitinophagaceae bacterium | reverse complement strand
TCGAACCCAAGCTCAATTGACACATTCTTATTAAGCTACACTCTTTGGCCAACAGCAACTAATTCAACTAATAAAATCATAACGGATAAAGAAAATGGCAATGCTCAAAATCAATATGGTTATTATGACAGCTATTTTGATAATTGCACGCTCATTTTTGATTGGAATTCTGGAAAAGATACGCTTTCAAATTTTGAAATTAAAAAGTCCCAAACAAAAATGAAAGGATGTTATGAGAATCATCCGAACGTACAAATTGATAAATTCCTATTTATTCATAAAGGAAAGACTATTTCTAAAGGTGAATCAATTCAAATAGACAAATAAAACTAGATTTTGAAAAACAGCCTGGACAGGTGTGATACTCAATTATAACTATAACAACTATACAAACTGAAACCTTCTTACTCAGCTTTCGGCAAATCAACAATTTGCATTTTCGGGCGAAAATCAAAAAACAAATTGTGAAGTTGTCTCACAACTCGAAACCGTGAATCTTGGCTTTATATCTAAGTAATAGGTATAGCAGTTAAACCAACCCCACAATAAGCAATATCTAATTCCATCCTACCTTTACCATCATGAAAATTAATGGAGCAAATGTTTTAATCACCGGAGGAAGTTCAGGGATCGGAAAAGCAACCGCCAAACTATTTGTAGAGCAAGGAGCCCGCGTCGTAATTACCGGTAGGAATAAAGAAAAATTAGAAAAATGCGCCAAAGAGATCGGAGCAATTTCGTTACACTTTGATATTAGTGATTTAAAAAGCATTCCTCAAAAGGCAACAGAAACAATCGACCTTTTGGAAGGTCGCATTGATGTATTAATTAATAATGCAGGCATAGGAACCTTTAATTTTTTAGGAGAGATAAATCATGAAGACTTGCTAAGTGTGTATAATACCAAAGTGTTTGGCTTGGCTTTACTGACACAAGAATTTTTACCCGCCTTTAAAGAACAACAATCTGGAACTATTATTAACATTGGCTCTACGGCCGCGTTAAAAGGATTTGCTAGAGGTACGGTTTATGCAGCTTCTAAATTTGCTGTACGTGGCATGACACAATCTTGGCAAGCTGAACTGAGAAAAGATAACATCAGAGTCTGCCTTGTGAATCCCAGTGAAGTCACAACTGCTTTTGCAGATGAAGAAAGAAATGAACGAGCGGAAGACGCCAAAAAATTAGGCAGTGAAGACATTGCTCATACTATTCTATCGGTAGTCCAAATGCGAGATAAAGGTTTTATACCTGAGGTAACCGTTTGGGCTACCAATCCTTTTTAACTTATAGCAAAAGGGGTTGGCAACTACTCCAACCCCATTTTTAAACACACACTATATGAAAAATTATTCTCCTTGTCCGAGAGAGAAGGCGCGCTGGCCATCAAACTCATACAAGTTTTCTGTTTTAATTACATCAAATCCAGCTAACTGAAGCTCTGACAAAAGAGCCAACACTTGCTCATATTCTACCTGCTCATATTTTCTGTTTTCTATTGATACATTGGCATCCCAATTCACGAAGCGACAACGCCAGTGATCAGTACAATATGTTTCTTTTAACCCCTGCGGATAAACTTTTACACCTCGGTTAGTAATCATTTTAAGTTTCAGCTTATAGCCTTTTATCTTAGAGAGCGCATCGCCAATCTTATTAGGATCTGAACCATTCCAATCTATAAAGGCATCTACCCCTACTAAGGTTTTGCTTACTTCTTTTCGCTCATAAGCAGGCATTTGAATACTGCCCGCTTGAGCTCCTAAATTACTCATCGGCAACTGTTGCGGCTTCGATCCTAATCTTGAGATAATAGCATTTGCAAATTCGGTAGTAGAAACTTTTTTAGTACTACTATCTTTTTTGTAAATATCCGCAGTATGATATCCATCTTCTATAGTTCGCAACCAAGCATTTTTAATATTGTCAGCAACTTCAGTTTGACCCAAATGGGACAACATCATTATGGCCGCATTTATCAACCCAGAAGGATTTGCAATATTTTGTCCTGCGATATCGGGTGCCGAACCGTGAATGGCTTCAAACATCGCAACGTTAGTTCCTACATTGCTAGAACCAGCCATACCAACCGAACCGGCAATCTCAGCAACGATGTCTGAAATGATATCACCATATAAATTGGACGTTACCACAACATCATACTTATCTGGATGAGCAGCTAATCGTGCGGCACCAATATCGATTATTTGCGTATCGTTTTCAATATCAGGATATTCTGCAGCAATTTCATCAAAGACTCTATGAAACAAGCCATCAGTCAGTTTCATTATATTATCCTTGACCATGCAAGTCACTCTATTTCTATTAAAAGCCCGGGCATATTCAAAGGCATATCGGACAATTTTTTCACAACCTGGACGTGTTATTAGCTTTAAACATTGCACCACATCTTGCGTTTGTTGGTGTTCTATCCCAGCATATAAATCCTCTTCATTTTCTCGAACGATTACCACATCCATATTGGGGAAATTAGTTTCCACATATGGGTGCAAAGCACTCACCGGTCGGACATTAGCAAATAAACCAAGAGACTTTCGAAGAGTAACATTCAAACTTTTATACCCTTTCCCTTGCGGTGTAGTAATCGGTGCTTTCAGAATTACTTTATTTCTGTCAATCGCATCCCAAGCTTCGGGCTGAATACCCGCAGTATTACCTGACAAATATACTTTTTCGCCAAGCTCAATAAACTCTGGTTCTATATTAGCACCCGCCGCTTTCAAAATAGATAAAGTAGCATTCATTATTTCAGGTCCAATTCCATCTCCTTGTGCTACTGCAACTTTCACTGCTTGGTTTGTCTTTTTCTCTTCTGTTTTTAAATACGGTGCATTCATACAATGTTGTTTTTTTGTTTTATTAGCACAAAGTTGAATATAATTTTTGATTTATTTTTATTTATGTTTTTTAAGTAATACATAACGTTTGATTATACATTTATTTCGCACATCAATATTGTTCTTCACGATTATGAATACTTTTACGTCAGAATGAGTTTAAACTTTTCCGCCATTGACTTTGAAACTGCCGTAGGACACAACATATGTTCTGTGGGCATCGTTGTGGTTGAGAATGGTAGCATTATTGAAGAATACCATCAGCTGATTCAACCTCCTTATAACGACTATAATTATTACAATATTCGAGTGCATGGCATCACACCCGATGACACTTGGGACGCACCACTCTTTAGCCAAGTCTTTCCTGAAATCGGAAAAAGATTAAATGGGCGTATCGTTGTAGCGCATAATGAAGGATTTGATCGAGGCGTTTTACAAAAAAGTATGAAGGATTATAATATTCATAGTTCAGAATTGGATACGGCACCCAAGTGGGAATGCACGGTAAAAATTTTCAGAAAAATGGGGTTTAAAAAAAATAATCTAAAAGCATGTTGCGACCGTCATAATATTAAACTGAAACATCATGACGCTCTGAGCGATGCCAAAGCTTGTGCAAAACTGTATCTGATTTCACAAGGCCAATCTGTTTAAGATTTTAGTTTTCCTTTTAGTGCTGTGAAAGAATTTTCGGTGTACATTTTTTTAATGATACCATCTACTAATCCAACTTGCGGTACTAAAATTTCAGAAAAGCTTCCCCACTTCATAATGGACAAATAAATTTTAAGCGCTGGTACAATAACATCAGCACGATCATGCCGTAGTTTATAGTTGTGAATTCTATCCTGCACCGACATTTTTTTTAAATCTTTATAATAAAAGCGCAGTAGATCCATTCCTAATGGCGTTCCATGTTTTTGTTTCGAAATGGAGAATACCTTATTAATATTTCCTCCCGAACCAACGGCAATCATGTTTTTATGCTTCTTACTTACTTTTTTAATAAACTGCTGCATATGCTGCAATTCAGATTCTTGCACTTTATCTTTTAACCAACGAATCGTTCCTACATTGAAGGATTCTTGCGCCAATATTTTTGCACTTTTAAAAACGGTTATCTCCGTACTGCCCCCACCTACATCGGCGTATAAATAGTAATTATTCGGAGAAAAATTTTCTCGCAATTGGGTTTCTAATAATAACTCTGCTTCTTGCTTACCCGATATGATTTGAATATCAATATTGGTCTCTTTTTTGATTCGCTTCACCAAACTTAAGCCGTTTTTAGCATCACGCATCGCACTAGTAGCAACTGCCTCACAATGATCTACATCAAACACATCCAGCAAATGCTTATAAGCATGAATAGTTTGTAGCAGTTTTTCTGATTTGACCGGAGAAATTTCACCCGTTTCAAATACTTCAAATCCCAAACGAAGTGGCACACGAACTAAACTGACTTTTGTAAAGTCCGGACTCCCGTCACTGTATATCCGAACCTCAGATATAAATAAACGAGCAGCATTGGAGCCAATATCAATTGCAGCGTATTTCATGTAAGTGAACAAAGGTAAGCTATGCAAATAAATTACCCCGAGCACCTAAAAAAGAGGATTCAAATGTTATGTTGTTGTTTTATCCGCATTCAAAAGTTCTTTTGTTATGACTTACATTTGCGAGCTAATACTACTATCATATTCAGTAGAATATTGAACAAGTTTATATGGAATTTTTTAAATCTTTTCTTGGCAATGCGCCCAAATGGTATAAGCAAACGATTATAGCATTTTTGATCATTAATCCAATCCTTTTATTTGCTGTAGGTCCTACTGCTACTGGTTGGATTATCATTGGTGAATTCATTTTCACATTGGCTATGGCGCTTAAATGTTATCCATTACAATCTGGTGGGTTGATTGCTTTTGAAGTTATTTTATTAAAGCTAACTAGTCCAGGAACCGTATTTCATGAAATTGAAGGGAACTTAGAAGTTATTTTGTTGCTAGTATTTATGGTGGCAGGGATTTACTTCATGAAACCCTTGCTCATGTTCATTTTTGGTAAAATATTTTTACGCATTCGCTCAAAAGTTGCACTGTCATTCCTGTTTTGTTTTATAGCTGCTTTTCTAAGTGCTTTTTTGGATGCGCTGACTGTAACAGCCGTATTGATTAGTGTGTTCGTCGGCTTTTATCAAGTATATCATAAAGTGGCTTCCAGCGATTCTGATTTTGACGATAGTGGCGTTAAAGATCGTGATGAGTTGAGTGGTGATACATTGGACCAGTTTAGAAGTTTTTTACGAAGCTTAGTTATGCACGGTGCTGTAGGAACCGCACTTGGTGGTGTTTGTACAATTGTCGGCGAGCCCCAAAATTTATTAATCGGTGATAAACTGGGTTGGGATTTTGTACAGTTTTTCATGGCCATGGCTCCTATTACAATACCTGTTTTAATCGCTGGCTTATTAACTTGTATCGCATTAGAGCTTACGGGCACTTTTGGCTTTGGATCGAAACTTCCAGAGCAAGTAAGAAATATTATTCAAGGATATATTGAAGAGGAAGACAATAAACGAACGGGTAAAGAAAAATATGCATTAGTTGTCCAGGCCATTGCGGCCATATTTCTAATTGTAGCTTTGGCCTTTCACTGGGCACCAGTCGGTTTAATTGGCTTGGGTATTATTATTATTCAAACAGCTTTCACCGGTATAATAGAAGAACACTCTATTGGTCATGCCTTTGAAGAAGCCTTACCTTTTACTGCTTTGTTAGCGGTATTTTTCGTAGTGGTAGGAATGATTCATGATCTTCATTTATTCAAACCTATTATTCAATATGTTCTAGAACAGGATAAATCTGT
>CAYMFF010000015.1:41014-43304 GCA_964389575.1 uncultured Chitinophagaceae bacterium | reverse complement strand
ATGGCTCTGCCCTACACCATCGTTTTAGGTGTCATTGGATTACTGGGCGTTATTTACTTTTTATAAAAAGTAACTCGTTCGCCTAAGCTTTATACGGTAATTATTGAATACTCAAGAATTTATTACATCAATTCTTTCATTCGTTTGGCTTTAGCCTCACGTAAAAAATCTGAAGCAAAAATAAAGTCATTTAAACGCTGATTATCACTGAAGATAATTTCTTCGTTGGTTCCTTCCCATCCTTTTTTGCCTCGGTCTAAGTATAAAATATGATCCCCACTTTCAAGCACTGTATTCATATCATGTGTATTGACAATGGTTGTGATATTAAATTCTCTCGTCAAATCCATGATGAGTTTATCAATAACTAAACTCGTTTTAGGGTCCAAACCAGAATTAGGCTCATCTACAAATAAGTATTTGGGATTTAGTACAATAGCTCTGGCAAGCGCAACTCTCTTTTGCATACCGCCGCTAATTTCTGCGGGATACTTAGCATTGGCATCTTCTATATTGACTCGTGCCAAGACATCATTTACGATTTTTCTTTTTTCTTTGAGCGTATAATTGGTAAACATATCCAGCGGAAACTTGATATTATCCTCCACCGTCATGCTATCAAACAAAGCTGAACCTTGAAAAAGCATCCCAATATTTTTGCGAAGCTCTTTCTTTTCATCCTTGTCCATTTCAAGTAAATCTTTTCCTTCAAAAAAAATCTGACCTTGTTCGGGCTGAATTAGACCTATCAAGCATTTCATAAAAACAGACTTACCGCTACCACTGGTTCCTATAACCAAATTCATCATACCTGCATACATCTGACAACTGACATCTTGCAAGACCGCTTTGCCCGAAAAAGATTTTGATAAATTTTTTATTTCAATCATAGGTTATAATAATAAAGCGGCTAAGCCATAATCCGCAAATAAAATAAGTACACAACTTACTACTACTGCCCGAGTTGAAGAACGACCAATTTCCAAAGCGCCACCTTTTACATTGTAGCCAAAATAAGCTGAAATTGAAGTAATAATGAAAGCAAACACAAATGCTTTAATCAAACCAAAGAAAAGATTAAAAGCTACAAAGTCTAATAATAATCCCGTTTCAAATTGAGTAGGTGTTAAAATCCCACTCCAAGTACCGGCAAGATAACCGCCCAACACACTTAAGAACATAGACAAAACGATTAAACAAGGAATTACAAATAAGGAAGCCAAAATTTTCGGCAAAATCAAGAAAGTTTGCGTGTTAATACCCATAATCTCCAAGGCATCAATTTGTTCGCTAACCCTCATATTGCCTAATTCACTGGCTATTTTACTGCCAATTACACCCGCCAATACAATACAAGTAACCGTTGGTGAAAGTTCTAAAAATGTACTATCCCGAATTATCGTTGCAATTAACTCTAAACCCACTAACGGACTTACCAGTTGATAAGCCGTCTGAACCGTGGTTACAGCGCCTAAGAATAAAGAAATAATAATTACGATCCACAATGAGCCAATCCCTATTTCATTACACTGATGAAAAAATTCCTTGTAATATACGCGACCGCTTTCCGGACGCCGAAACATATGCTTCAGCATTAATATATATCGGCCAAAATGGGTTAAAAATCCGCGTATCATTAACACTTCAAAAGTAACTACTTCAGCCATGAAACGACTTAAGCTTATAGAATATTTAAGAAATCAAAAAATCAGAAGATATTTGTGGAGAAATTGTTTTTTTATTAAAAAGGCATCTACATTTGCAAATCATTTATTGTAAACCGCTAATAATTTTTATTATATATGCCAGTTAAAATCAGATTACAAAGACACGGGTCTAAGAAACGTCCATTTTATTTTATTGTTGCCGCTAACTCACGTTCACCGCGTGATGGTAAGTTTATTGAAAAATTAGGTACGTATAACCCATTAACCGTTCCTGCTACTATTGAAATGAACCGTGAACGTGCATTGCATTGGTTACGAAAAGGGGCTCAAACAACTCACACTACCAAAAGAATCTTATCCTTTAAAGGTGTTTTATACCTTAAGCATTTAATGCGTGGAGTAGAACTTGGTTTGTTTGACGAAGATGCTGTGGCATCAAAGTTTGAAGCTTGGAACGAAGATCATGAAAAATTAGTTGCTGAACGTCAAAGTCAGCATAAGAAAGACAAAGATGCTAAGAAGCAGAAACCAGTAGTGAAGAAAATTGAAGTTGCTGCAGAAGCTCCGGCTGAGGAGGCACCTGCTGAATCAACGGAAGAAGCTCCCGCTGAAAACGCTGAAGC